>JAQWDG010000071.1 GCA_028705545.1 Methanoregula sp.
GGCATTGCCCGCTTCAGGTACGCTGGCGGGATCCCGAGGTCCTGCGGCCGCCGGATCGGATGATGTTCCCGTGCGGCAACGATCGCCCGGGCGGTTACCGGCCCGATGCCCGGGACCCGGAGGAGTTCCTCGCAGGTTGCCGTGGCCGGGTCGAGCGGATCGAGATCCCGTGCAAGGAGGGCTTTTGGATCCGCATTCATGAGCATGCCGTCCTCCACGAGGGGGGCGAGTTCGGCTTTGAAAAACCCGTAATCCCGGAAGAGCGTATCGACCTGGTACCAGCGGTGCGCCCTCCACGGAGGAGTACCGGACTTTTCCGCGAACCGGGTGCCGGGCAGCGGCTGGAACGCCGAGTAGTAGACCCGGGCCGGATGCACGGTATCGTAGAGATCCGTCATGCAGGAGAAGATCTCCTTATCGGTCTCCCCCGCAGCCCCGACCACGAGCTGGGTCGTGTGCCGGCCGGGGGCTTCTGCTGCGATCCAGTCCAGGCGTTTTTTTATGTCCTGCTCGTAGTCCTTGATCCCGGAGATCGCCCGGAGCCGTCCTGCCGAGGTCGATTCCACATTCAGGCTGATCCGGTTTGCGTACCGTGCCGCTTCGGCAATATCGGAACGATCCGCCCCGGGCAGGATCTTAAGGTGGATATAATCGTCGTACCCATTTGACCGAAGGATCCGTGCAGTCTCGACAATATCTGCCATTGCCCCTTCCGCGTCCTCCGGGATACCGGAGGAGAGGAACAGGCCGTCTGCCATCCCGGTCCGGTACAGGTCAAGAAAAATCCCGGCGAGCTCCTTTGGGGCAAACGAGATCCTCTCGCGACAGGTCCGGACCGAACAGTAGGCGCAGTCGTACGAACAGTTCCCGTGGAGCAGGACTTTGAGCATCCTGCTGCATCCATAAGCCCGCGGGTTGTACGTGATGCAGGCCCGGGAATCGAGCACCTGCATGCACTCCCCCGGGATACAGATATCGTGCCGGCTCTGCGCAGTAAGGAGGGCCAGTTTCTCCTGCTCACCGGTGGACATGACCGGGAGATGGGGCTCGCCCCCGTATAACCGTACGGCGTGTGCAGGGTGAAAGTAAAAAAACCCGGGTCAGGGTTGTTTATCCGGCAGGATCCGGTCGATCCCGGAAAAGCCGGCTAACGTCCCGTCAGGTGCGTAATAGGGAGTGGCATGGCTCTCAAGGTGGACCGGCCTTCCATCCCGGTCGCGCCAGCACGTAACCACCCGGATAGACTTTGTATGCCCGGCAATGGCAGCAACAAACGCCTCCCTGTTCTGTTCATAACATCCCGGCTCGAAGAATGAGGAAACCTCGTGCCCGATGAGATCTTCCGGCCGGTATCCCAGCACGGACTCCACCTGCGGGCTTACATACGTGAAACGGTTGCGTGCATCGGTCTGCCAGATAATATCCGGTGTCATGGTAAGAAGAGTCCGGAGCCTTTCTTCGCTCTCCCGCAATGCCGCCTCTGCCTGCTTTTGCGGCGTGATGTTCCAGCCCTCGGCAATGAGCAGCCGGACGTTCCCGTCCGTTCCCCGGACCGGCTTGAGGGAAAAATCAACATTCATGACCGTCCCGCCGATACCCCGCAGGGTTTCCTCGTACCGCACGAACGAACCGGAGGCAGCTTTCCGTATGGCATTCCTGAGCCGCTCCACCCGCCCGGGATCGCCCGCCCACCATCCCGTCTCCCAGAACAGCCCATCGACAACATCTTCCCGTTTTGCCCCGATGAAATCCAGCGCGGTGCGGTTCGCTTCAATAAGCATGCCTTCGGGTGTGAGCATACCGGTGAACTGGTACGTGGAATCGAAGATGGCGCGGAACCGTTCCGTACTTTCCGTGAGCGCGGTCTCGAACCGGGCAATCTCGCTTTTGTCGATCCCGATCCCCCGCATGCCCTCGATCCTGCCATCGGTGACGATCGGGGAGAGATACATCGTAACCGGAAACGTACTGCCGTCTTTTCGCAGGGCAGTGTACTCGATAACATTCGGGAACCTCTCGGGAGGATTTACAAATGCCTGCATGGCGATGGCGGAGACGATAGCCCGGTCTTTTGCATCGATCATCTGCCAGAGGGAAAGCCCGTGCCCGAGATCGTCCCGGGTATAACGGTACATCGTAAAACTCCTTTCGTTTGCAAACGTGAGGTTGCCGTTACGATCGCACTCCCAGACCGACTGAGGCAGGAGTTCTGCAAGGTCACGGAACCGCCGCTCGCTCTCCACGAGCTGCGTCTCGGCTTTTTTTCTCTCCGTGATATCTTCCACGATCGAGATCGTAAAAAGTACCTGGCCGTCGATGTCCCGGAGAGGCGTGACCGTGATCGAGACCCAGAGAGGCGTCCCGTCTTTTTTTATGTACTGTTTTTCCTCATGGATGAGGGGCAGTTCCCCGGAATAGAGGCGGTCGAAGTTTTCACGGTTTTCACTGACACATGCCGGGTGGGTCACTTCTTCAAAGGATCTTCCGGTAAGTTCTTCCCGTGTGTAGCCCAGCATCCGGGAGATGTGGCGGTTGACCAGGACAAACTGCCTGTTTTTCCCGATAATCGACATCCCGAGCGGCCCGTCCTCGAAGATCCGGCGGAATTTTTCCTCGCTGATCCGGAGCGCTTCGATTGCCTGCCTGCTTCTTGTGATGTCACGGGAAACGCCAAAGACGGACCGCACATGCCCCTCCTCGTCAAAGACCGGGGTGAGGACGTGATCGTACCACCGGAGTTCGCCATGCAGGGGAAGCGGGCTCTCTTCTGAAGCCTGCTTGCCGGTCTCAAAGACCATCTTAAGCATCCCCTTCTGGCGGGATGCGATTTCTTCGGGAAACAGATCGTTTCTCAGTTTCCCTGCCAGGTCTTCGGGCCGTTTGCCCAGCGTGCCTGCCGCGAACGTGTTGACGTACTCGACCCGGTCGTCGCGCCCGATCATGTAGATCAAATCGTTGGAGGATTCTGCAAGGATGCGGTACCGCTGCTCGCTCTCCATCAGGAGCACCTCGGCCCGCTTCTTTTCGGTGATATCTTCGAGAATCACCGATACGCCTTTCTGGCCGTTGTCAAGGGCGGTCGGCGCGATGCGGCAGGAAAAGACCTTCCCGAGGCGCACCGGGGCACACTCCCCGCTCCACTCGGTACCTTCGAGGCCGGCTTTCACGTGTCCGATGAACGGGTCGAAGACAGCGTCAAAGACCGTGACAAACGGGGTATATTCGATATTTTTTCCCGTGAGTTCGGATGCCGGGGTGCTGATGAGCTGGGCGAATGCCTCGTTGATAAAAACGATCCGCAGGCTGCCCGAGAGCTGCATGATATATTCGGAGGAGATCGAGAGCACCGCGGAGATCGGGACCCGGTGGGCGAGGGCATAGATCTTTGCCATGCCGAAGTGGCGCATCTCCACCTGCCCTGAGATAAGCAGCTTGTCGAGATACCTCCCTGCGGTATTCCGGTTGATGCCGGTCTCTTTGACGATGTCGGTGATGCTTAAGCCCTGCGGGTTTCCTGCGAGGGCGTCTTTGATTTTTGCGGGGATTTCCTGGCCGGCTGCCATTTTGGGACTATTATTAGGATATCTAAATATTAAGATATCCTTATCTGCCTGGCATATCAGGAAACCGGGCCCTGTGCCTTTGCCCGGATCCCGTCCTGTACGATCTCGTACTCGAAGCTCTGGCCTTCGGGCCGGGAGCGGTGCTTTGTGAGCGTTGCCTTTCTCCAGCCGGTGCCTTCGAGCCGGTCGAGCCGGACGATCGCTTTTGAAATGTGTTCGAGCGAGGTGCCGCCGAGGCCGGCGTACGTGTTTCTCGTGGTGTCCATGTACACCTGATTTGTCACGAGCACACAGAGTTCGTAGCGTTTTGCGTACCCGAGGAGCTGGAGCATCTGCCGGGTGAGCTGCTGCATGGCGTACTGGCCCCTTTCAAGGTCGGTGCGGTACAGTGCGGTGGCGGAGTCGAGGATAAGAAGCGCCGGGGCGTGAAGTTTTAAGACCTTGTCCGCCTCGGTGATCATGCTGCCCTGCTGCTCGAAGTCGATGGGCTCGAAGAGGTAGAGCCGGTCGGCGATTGCATCCGCATCGGTGCCGGCCACCTGCCGGAACCGTTCAATGGAGAACCCTTCCGAATCGATGAACACAACCGAACCGCCGGCCCTGAGGCAGGAGACCGCGGCAACCATGCAGAACGTGCTTTTCCCGGTTGCCGGGCCGCCATAGATCTGCGTGAGGGTGCGGGGCTCGAATCCCCCGCCGAGCAACCTGTCGAGGGCCGGGTTCCCGCTCGTGAGCCGCTCGGTCTTCATGGCCGCTCCGTGCCGGTTTTTTTACCAAGGGCATCGGTTATGGCGCGGAGGACTTCGCGGACGGGGAGACCGAGCTCCTTTGCCCAGGCATTTGCCGCATCGAACTCGGGTTTTGCGGTGTAACAGTGCCCATCCATAAAACCGTACTTCACCGGGATGCTTCTGGTGTGGCCGCCGATCGTGACCTCCATGGTGCCGGCGGTCCGGTCGGCTACGAACCGGTGGATGGCCGGGAGGCAGCGGATCCCGAGCGTACCGAGTTCCTCTGCCATGAGCCGGGCAAGCGCCGGACTGTCTGCGGGAAGCGCAATGACGGTGACGAGATACCCGGGCCGGCCCTTCTTCATGAGGATCGGGGCAGCGCTTGCGTCCCTCGCGCCGGCGGCCATGAACCGGGCGAGCGCTTCGCCAATCACTTCCCCGCTCACATCGTCCACGTTCGTTTCGAGGATGTCGACCGTATCCTCTTTTGTGGTGGTGGTCTCAACGAGCATCACGCGGAGCACGTTCGGGGCGTCCTTTGGATCTTTTGTCCCGGCTCCGTAGCCGGTGGCAAGGATCGTATATGCCCCGATGTCTTTTAGGGCGATGGTGGAAAATTCCGCGAGGAGGGCGGCGCCGGTGGGGGTGCAGAGCTCGCCGTCCCCGGTGCCTGCCGTTACGGCAAGGCCGGAATTTTTAAGGATTTCCGCAGTTGCCGGGGCAGGCACGGGCATGGTCCCGTGGGCGCTCGTAACCGTGCCGGAACCGACTGCTACCGGCAGGACTGCGACCCCGTCGGCCTTTAACGCAGCCAGTGCTGTGCAGGCCCCGATCACATCCGCTATTGCGTCGTCCGCCCCGACCTCGTGGAAGTGGACGTGGGCCCCGTGGACGGATTCTTCGGCCGCGTTCATCCGGGCAAAAACCCGGCGGGCCATGGCAAGCGCATCCTGCGGTACGGCCGGTGCAGCCTCATCGAGCCGGCGCTCCACGTCCGTGAGCGTGCGGTGGGCCGGTGTGGCCTTCGTATGGACCTTTACCGCCCGGACCCCGGCCCGGGTCACGATTTCGATGCCCGGGTCCGCGACCACCGCCCCCATTGCTGCCGCGACGGTTTTTTCGTCGGCGCCCAAAGAGAGCAGGGCTCCTGTGATCATATCGCCTGCAGCGCCGTGGAACGGGTCGAAAATGAGGATACGCATTTACAGTACTTATAAATCCCGGCGTATATGACTTTTAAGGTAATGGCTGAAGTGCAACTGCGGGTCGACTCCGCATACCCCGGCGATCAGGGCGGGGGCAAGGCGCGGCTCGACCCTGAGACAATGCTTCTCTTAAAGATCTCCCCCGGGGATCTCGTAGTAGTCGAAGGAAAGCGCCGCACGGTAGCAAAAGTCTGGCGGTCCCTTGTCGAGGACTGGAACCAGCACAAGATCCGGATCGATAATTTTACCCGGACAAATGCCGGCGTCGCCATCGGGGAACCGGTCAAGGTCTCCACGATCACGGACGAGGTCGAGGCAAAACGCGTGGTCCTTGCCCCGCCCGAAGACCTCCCAAAGAAGATCCCGATCGCCAATAACCCGCATGTAATAAACGGCCTGATAGATTTCCCTGTCGTGAAAAACGACTCGATCCCGATCATGCTCGGCCTGCCGTTTGTCCAGCCGCAGATCGTAGCCTTCAAGGTGGTTGAGATCGAGCCCGAAGAGGCTGTGATCATCACCAAGAATACCTCGGTCGAGTTTTCCGACAAGCCGGCCGCCGGTTTCGAAGGCGTGAAGCGCTTCTCGTACGAGGATATCGGCGGTTTAAAGGACGAGCTCCAGCGTCTCCGCGAGACGATCGAGCTCCCCTTGCGTCATCCCGAACTCTTCCAGAAACTGGGGATCGAGCCGCCTAAGGGCGTGCTCCTCTACGGTCCGCCCGGGACGGGAAAGACGCTGATCGCGAAAGCCGTTGCAAGCGAGAGCGGTGCGCACTTCATCTCGATTGCCGGCCCCGAAGTGATCTCGAAATATTACGGTGAGAGCGAACAAAGGCTCCGCGAGGTCTTCGAGGAGGCCCGGGAGAACGCACCTTCCATTGTCTTCATCGACGAACTCGACTCGATTGCGCCCCGACGCGAGGAAGTGACCGGGGAAGTGGAGCGCCGGGTCGTGGCCCAGCTCCTGACCATGATGGACGGCCTCGAAGAGCGGGGACAGGTCGTGGTGATCGGCGCGACAAACCGCGTGGACGCAATCGATGCGGCCCTGCGCCGGCCCGGCCGGTTCGACCGCGAGATCGAGATCGGTGTTCCGGGCGAACCGGACCGGATCGAAATTTTGAAGATCCATACCCGGGGCATGCCGCTTGCCGAGGATGTGAGCCTCGATATCCTCTCGCAGCAGACCCACGGGTTTGTGGGAGCAGACCTCGCGGCCCTTGCCCGCGAAGCGGCAATCCGTGCCCTGCGCCGGTACCTGCCCGAGCTCGACCTGGACAAGGCTGAGATCGACCAGGAGACGCTCGACAAGCTCAAGGTCTTTGCCGCGGACTTCCGGAGCGCCCAGCGCGATGTGGGGCCGAGCGCCATGCGGGAAGTGATGCTCGAGGTCTCGCACGTAAAGTGGGAGACAGTCGGAGGTCTCGAATCTGCAAAAGTCGAGGTCAAGGAAGCGGTCGAGTACCCGCTGACCCAGAGGGAGCGCTTCGAGAACCTCGGGATCGAGCCGCCGAAGGGCGTGCTCCTCTACGGCCCGCCCGGGACGGGAAAGACGCTGATCGCAAAGGCGGTCGCAAGCGAGAGCGGCGCAAACTTCATCCCGGTCCGAGGCCCGCAGCTCCTCTCGAAGTGGGTGGGCGAGAGCGAACGGGCGGTGCGGGAGATCTTCCGCAAGGCCCGGCAGGTCTCGCCGTCGATCATCTTCTTTGACGAGATCGATGCCCTTGCCCCGGCACGGGGAACTTCGAACGACTCGCACGTGATCGACAACGTGCTCAACCAGATCCTCACCGAGATGGACGGCCTCGAAGAGTTAAAGGATGTCGTGGTGATGGGCGCGACCAACCGCCCCGACATCGTGGACCCGGCGCTTCTCAGAGCCGGCCGGTTCGACCGGCTGGTATATATCGGCGAGCCGACCGCAGAGGACCGGAAGAAGATCATCGGCATCCACACCCAGTACATGCCGCTTGAAGGTTCTGCGATTGAAGAGATCGTGAACCTGACCGAAGGCTTCACCGAGGACATGCTCGGCGGGCTCACCGAAAAGCTCGGGAAGGACAAGGCAGTCACGGCAGAGGAGATCAGGGCCGCGATCGTTCCGGCAAAGGACAAGGCTGCCGGTATTCCCAAAGGTGCCCGGCGCCGGCGCATCGTGGACATCCTGCACGACAATCACCTCACGTTTGCCGACCCGGCCCGGGAGAAAGTCGTTGCCGATCTCTCGGACATGACCGCGGGCTTTGTGGGGGCAGACCTCGAATCGCTCTGCCGCGAGGCGGGCATGCTCGCTCTCCGCGAGGGAGCGTCATTTGTTGCCGGGAAACATTTCAT
>JAQWDG010000072.1:0-3128 GCA_028705545.1 Methanoregula sp.
TGGCAGCGAGTCCCGAAGAGGCGGAGGCAAAAGCAACAGCGATCGGCTTTCCGCTCGTGGCAAAGATCGTCTCGCCGCAGGTGGTCCATAAGAGCGATGCGGGGGGCGTCATCACCGGGATAACCTCCCCGGAGGCGGCAAAGAAGGCATTTGCCGCGATCACGGCAAACGTGCGGGCCGCATATCCGGGTGCGGAGATCCGGGGCGTGATCCTCGAAGCAGAGCAGGCCCCGGGCCTCGAACTGATCGTCGGGGGCAAGACCGACCCGGCGTTCGGGAAGGTGCTTACTGTCGGCATGGGCGGGACGCTCGTGGAGCTGCTCCGTGACGTGGCGATCCGGATCCTCCCGGTGGACGAAGACGGGATCCTTGCTCTGGTCCGCGGCCTGAAAGGCCACCCGCTGATCACGGGCTACCGGCACGCAGCGCCACGGGACGAGGCGGCGTTTGTCCGGATCACCGGGGCACTGGTGCGGATGTTTCTGGAACACCCTGAAATCAGCGAGTTCGACATCAACCCGGTCATCCTGTACGGGGAAGGGTGCTGCGCGGTGGACGCACGGATCTATGTCGATGACGCACCAAAACCGCTCCCAAAGGAGGGAATCGAAGGCCCGGCACCGGCCGGCCTCCTCTCCGGGATCCATTCTGTCGCCGTAGTAGGGGCATCGCAGGACCCGGACAAGGTCGGGTACGCGATCTGCCGGAACATGCTCCCATTCCCGGGCGACCTCTACCCGGTCAACCCGAAAAGCCCGACCATTCTCGGCAAAACTGCCTATCCTTCGCTTACGGCGATACCCGGGCCGGTGGATGCCGCCGTGATCGCCATCCCGGCGCATGGTGTCCCGGCCATTGTCGAAGAGGCCGGCAGGAAAGGGATCCCTCTCGTGGTCATCATCTCCTCCGGTTTTAAGGAGACCGGCGCCGCAGGTGAGGCCCTCGAAGAGCAGATCCTTGCCTCGGCAAAAAAATACCGGCTCCGGGTCATGGGCCCCAACTGTCTCGGGTTCATGGTCCCCTCGCAGGGCATCAATACCACGTTCGATACGATCTCCCCCCGGCCCGGTTCCATTGCGTTTGTCTCCCAGAGCGGGGCGATCATCACGACCATTGTCGACTGGAGCCTGCCCGAGGAGATTGGCTTTTCCTCGGTCATCTCCGTGGGAAACCAGCTCGACCTTGCCTTCGAGGATTTCATCCAGGGGACAGCCGCCGACCCGGCAACAAACGCGATCATCCTGTATGTGGAGGAGATCAAAAACGGCCGGCGCTTCCTTGAGATCGTACGCCGGATCACGGCCGTAAAACCCGTGATCGCGATAAAATCCGGGTCGTCAATGATCGGGCAGAAGGCAGCCTCGTCGCACACCGGCTCACTTGCCGGGAGTTTTGCCGTGTACCAGGCCGCGTTCCGGCAGGCAGGGATTATCCCGGCCCGCTCGATCCGGGAGGCGTTCCAGGCAGCCGAACTGCTCGCTTCCGAGGGCTACCCGACGGGGACACGGGCCGTCGTGATCTCGAATGCCGGCGGTTTTGCCGTCCTCTCCTCGGACTACGCGGAGCGCTTCGGGATCCGGCTCGTGGAGTTCCCCAAAGAGATCGTGCAGGAACTCGACGCCGTCCTCCCGCCGAACTGGAGCCGGGCAAACCCGATCGATATGGTGGGAGATTCACACCCCGACCGGTTTGCAAAGACCTTCGATGTCATGATCCGGCACCAGGACCTCTGGGACATCGCCTTTGTGATCACCGTCCCGACCGCAATGTCGGACCCCTTAAGGGTGGCTAACGAGATCGTCCGGTTCTCCACCCATGCAAAGAAGATGATCGTGGGCTGCATGATCGGCGGCGATTCCATGAAAACCCCGCAGCACATCTTAAAAGAAGCCAAGATCCCCAACTTCCCGGATCTCGAAGATGCGTTCCGGACCGTGGGAAACATCTGCCGGTACACCTGCCGGGACAATGGCAGTTCCTGCGGGTGCGCCCGCGAGGAGGGACCGGCGGGAAACAAAGCCTGACCGGGCAGACCCGTTGAACCCGGACCATCCATGTATCCTATATATCACCGGGTAAAATCCTAGTCCATGAATACCCGGCACATCCCCGTTCTCCTTGCCGTGTTTGTTGTCCTGCTGCTTGCCGCAGCGGGGTGCACGGACACGACCACAGTCCCCCTCCCGTTTGTCCCGACCGCCACACCCACGCCCATCCCCACAACGGCAGCAGCGGTAAGTACTCTCCCCACGCTCTCGCCCACCCCGAGCCCGACCGAAGTGCTCCCCGATGTCTGGGCGGTCGATGTGCAGGTCCAGAGCAACGGGCAGGCAATCGACCCGCTGGTCGTCATGACCTTCCGCGGCGGCATGGGAATGAACCTTATCCCCGAGCTCGACCTTGAGGTGATCCGCTCTGACGGCATTGTCGAGACCGGGAACATGAAGCAGCCCCTCTACGTGGGAAAAACTGTTTCCCTGCAGGGCACCACCCAGAACAATGACCGGGCCGTAGTCTGGGCGATCACGCCACAGGGTGACCGGGTCAAGATCATCGACCAGTACGTGCCGTTCCGGTCGTATAACTGATCGCCCGGATGATGAAACCGCCGGTTAACCGGCGATTGTTCTTTTTTTTATCCGTTTTTCCCGGTCAACCGGGATCCACCTGAACTTTGCACACGCATCTGGCGGATGTTTCCCCCTGTCGTCTGTGAAGGCAGGTTCAGCGGGGCAATTTTCCGGGATAACTATCGGCCACACTCAGACAGTCAGAAATAAAATTCACACCAATTGTTACTATATTGGATATTTTTAAAAACTGTTAAAAATAATCAGGACAGATCCAGATAGCATGAACGATCCCACAAACCAGGAAGACGATCTCTCCCGGGTCGGAATCTCCCTTCCAAAGAGCCTGCTCGACAAGTTTGACGAGCTATTGGATCTTCGCGGGTATTCCTCCCGATCGGAAGGGATACGGGATGCAATCCGCACCTATATTACGTATTACCAGTGGATGGCAGATGTCAAGGGCGAACGAAAGGGAATCGTCTCCATTGTATACAATCATGAGCAGCGCGGCCTGCTCGAAACCATAACGGAGATCCAGCACGGGTATCTCCCCCT
>JAQWDG010000072.1:3228-7783 GCA_028705545.1 Methanoregula sp.
ACCATCCGCATCTCGGGCACATGGCCCTCGAAGGCGTTGAGCATGATCTGCCGGGACTTGGCGAGCACGTTCTTCGTGTCGCCAATGAGAAACGTCGTACCGACCGCTTTTCCTTCGCGGCCCTCGATCGAGATCTCGGTTGCGATGTGGAAGACCGTGTCAAAGACCTCTTCCCGCACGTCCGTATCCGAGACCACCTGGTCCTTCCAGGTATCGGTACTGATCCGGACCGCCCCGGTCTGCTTCCGGTCGGTGATGTCGTGGCCAATGCAGAGGACCTCGGTGATATGGCCCTGCGGGTCCCGGATCGCCTTGTTGATCCACGCGATCCAGACAATGTCCCCGTTCCGGCGGACGTTCTCGCTCACGTTGATCGCATAGCCTTCCGCATTGAACCCCAGATCGTTTGCCATCATCGAGAGGTCGTGGCCGCCCCGGTTCTTCTCCGGGACAATGGTTCCTACGACATTCTTTCCCACGAGATCGCTCTCGGAATAATCGAAGAATGCCGCGGCAAAGGTGTTTACGTACGTGATGGTCCCCTGCAGGTCCATCCGGATGATGATGCTCTGGGCGTTTGCCATCATGTCCCGGTACTTTGCCTCGCTCTCTTTCAAGGCATCCCGCATCCTTTTTCGTTCCGAAATATCGGTCACGACAACGGTCCCGCCCTTCTTTGCATCGAGCGGGTCGATGAGCCGGGCCTGGAGGGTGCAGGCAATGTATCCTCCCCCGGCGGTCACGATATCGGCCTCGGTAAACCCGTTCCCGAGGGGGTCGCGGTGGATCTGGAGGTCCCGGCAGACCTGCCCAAACTCCTCCTCGCTCTTAAAGAGAGTCTTTACCGGTTTCCCGAGAAGGGCGGATTCGGAAGTCCCGAGAAGGGCGGCAAGCGGGTGGTTGACCCACGCGATCGCAGCGTTGCGCATCTGGAAGATCCCGAGCGGAGTTGCCGAGAGGATCGAGGTGAGCTGGTCGTTCTGGAGCTTGACCTCGCGCTCCGTTTTCCTGCGCAGCGTTGTCTGCTTGAGCAGGGTGACAAGGTCGGCAGCCGGTCCCCGCATGTCGGAGCCCGCTGTGAATGCAACCTCGGCCCCGTTTGCCACCTCTTCAAACGCGATCCGGCTCTGGCCCCGCCGGTGGAAGAGGATAACGGGCGTGGGGTTTCCGATCGAGCGGAGGTAGCGTAAGAATCCGATCCCGTCCATATCGGGGACGAATTCGATCCCGTTGACCGCCGGGATCTCCTCAAAACAGATCACGACATCGAAGACCCGGCCTTTCAGCTTCTCGATTGCCATCTTGGGCGACGGCACGAGCTCCATGCGGACCTCCCCGGTCTTTTCAAGGAGCGGGCGAAGCTGAGCCGCAAAACCGGTATTGTCGTCTACAAAAAGGACCGATATCATCAGGCACTCCGGAGCCGGGGCTCGTCTGGTCTGTACAGGTACCTATAATCGGCTATGTTCTCATAAATAGTTGACTGGAGAAGAGGAATTCCCCGTTTTCGGATGATACTGGCCCGGATTGGCCGGGTGCACCCCGAAGGCCCGGATCCTGCCCGGGGAAGTCTGCGAGAGGCCGTTTAGTTTTCCTCGTCCCCATCAGGGGACGGCGTTTCCCCGCCGCTCTCCTCAATCGTATCGGCCGGGGGAACACCCGCACCCTCCCGGTAACACCAGGCACCGACCACCAGCACGAGCGGGACACCGACCGGCAGGGCATACCCGTGCATGTTGTGGAAGGCGATCCCGTACTGGACGATATCTGCAAGGAGGAAGAGAATGCCAGATGCGATGATTGCCAGACCGGCGGGCCGGACCAGCCGGGCACCGGGCCGCAGGGCTGATACGGCAAGGAGGCAGAGGGCTGTAACAAGGAGGACAGCCCCGCAAAGCCACACTACGGTCGAGATGGCAGTCACACCTTTCAGGATCCCTGCGGTCACGTAGTAGAGATCGCGGCTCGCGAGAATCAGGCTGTTCCCGAGATCGCTCACCTGGTACCGGAAGAGCGCCCACTGGATACCGGTCGCCATCCGGTCGCCGATAACGTAGATGTTCTGCGGGACAAGGAAGAGGAGAAATCCGAAGATCACCGGTACCTTGTCGCGATCTATCATAAAAAAACCTTAAAAAGAAAAAAAGATTATTTGCTGCTGTTCTCGACAATGGCGAGCTGGTACATCCAGTCCATCAGGGGGTGGCATTCCTCGACCACGCATTCGAGCTCGCAGGCAATACAGGGGATCAGTTCGTCCCCGGCAAGGAGATCTTCGGCACGCACCGGCAGCCGCTTGGCACGGAGCAGGAAGGTCTTAATCCCTTCTTTCTTAAATTCAACGCGCTCGATAAGCCCGTTGTCTTCGAGCTTTTTGACAATCCGCGAACACTTCCGGCTGTCTACGCCAATCTCTTTCCAGAGTTCGCTCTGGAGCACGCCTTCCGGCTTTGACTGGATCAATGCCAGTGCATCATCTTCAGGTTCAGGCATCGCACATCAAATCCCCTGTTTTTTATCTTACAGGGCCGGCGCAATGGTGAGGATGTTGTTCCCGCGGATCACAACGGTACCGAGGCTCCTGCCCCGCTCGTTGTTGACGTACTCGATCGTCTCGTCCATGTGGATGTTTAAGTATTCGTCCACGGCGACAAGCCTGCCCTGCAGTTTCTTGCCCTCGTCCTTTATTTCGACAACAATCTTTGAATCGACGAGAGCAAAGACTTTTTTTATGGGCAAAACAATTCCGTTAACCATCTGCTCTGATTTGGGCCGTAAGATAATTAAAGTTTGCTAGGTCGTTGGAAGATAATAAACGGCCCCGCTGTCCCGGAGAAAAAAAGGCGTCTTTAAAGGGGTTTCCAGCGCTTCTCCAGTTTTTTCTCAACCGCCGGGAGCGTGGTGTATTCCATCTCTTCGAGCGAGAGCCGGTGGGGCTCAAACGGCCCCTGTGCCCGGATTGTGTCGGCGAGCTCGTTACACCGCATCCGGACCCGGTCAAAACCGGGGTCGTCGAACATGTCGGCCGGGCCGATCAGCCTGCCGTCCGATACCTGGAACCCGAAGCAGATGACCCGGGGCGGGCCGTCAAACCGGGTGCAGTTGGCATCGCAAAGCCCGACTGGCATGAAGGGGCCGTGGTGGGACCCGCGCATCCACCCGGCGACAAGGACCGGGATCGTGAAGGGTTCGAGCACCTCGCCCATCGAGGGAAAGCCGCTCTGGGCCCGAACGATCATGACCGGGTCGTCCTTTCCCACGTATCGTCCCGCCATCATGTTGAGGCGCTGGGTGCTCGTCGAGGCGGCAACCGTACCGTCCTTTTTGAACACGTGCTTGATGACATACCGCGACGGGGCACCGATGTAGGCAAGCAGGCTGTAGCTCTCCTCCGGGCAGGAGAAGGTGATCGCCCGCTTTTTCACCAGGTCGTGCACCTCAAAGACAAAACCGTCGTGCATCGAGGGATCGATCACGAGACCCGGCGTGTTGAAGGGATCGGCAAAGATCTTGTACAGGTAGAAGTTCCATGCGCCGGGTTCGGTCTTGTCCGCCATGAAAACCATGACCGGATCGGAACCGCGTTCCTCGAACTCCATCTCGGCAACGCCCGGGCCCATGCCCTTCACGTTTCCTGAAAATGCGTCGGCAAGCATGTCCTGCCCGGCACCGTAGAGCTTGAGCTCTTTTGCGATTTTCGTGCATTCTAAAAATACGTCCCACGCAAGCTTGTGGATCTTCTTGTCATCGACCCCGTGGGTATGGGTCATGATCAGTTCGAGGTCGTCGCCGCAGTGGGTGACAAAGGAATCAGTAAGGAGTTTTCCCCGCTCGGCTTTTAGCATCTGTGCTGCCTTTTCCAGCAGCTTGGGGTGGACGCGGGAGTGGCCGGGGAAGCTCCCGACATCCGCCTTGATGACGGAGATCGTGGTCTTTGGCATGACAATGCACCTGAATATGAGATGGCCCCGGGATACTAAAAGATGTTTCACCGGGTGCCAAAAAAAGGAGATTTTTTAAAGAAGTTTCCTGACGGCAGCGCCCGTGCCGTAGGAGTTGAATGCCCTGAAGAATACCAGACTCTCGGCATAGGCCCGGGCCCGGACTGCTGCCTGTGTCTCTTCGCCGACCGCATAGATCTCCTTATAGAACTGCTTGATCGCCTGCTTGCAGTTGCCGTCGAAGATCTGCTTGTCCTTCTTCCCGGCGTTCTTGGGGCGGTAGGTTTCAAGCGTCCAGTCCTCGATCTCCTTGAAGAGTGCCGGCTCGTAGACCTTAAACGTGTCAAAGACCACGTCCTGCCAGAAGGTGCCGACGTTCCCCTTGATAATGTCGCCTTTCGGGAAGTACTTTGCAATCAGGTCACGGGGTGTGCCGGTAATGCCGTGCTGGGCGATGCCTACGGAGAGCTTGTGCTTGCGCAGGGCTTCGGCAATCTCTTTGGTCCGGGGGATGTTGATCGAGAGCTGCTCGACAACGTTCCCGTCCGCATCGTAGGTGTGGCCGTGGGTGCTGCCGTTTGCGATAGCGAGCACGTGGGGGAAGACGCCGTTCT
>JAQWDG010000073.1 GCA_028705545.1 Methanoregula sp.
GTCCATATTACCGGCGCAAAGCCCGACCGGAGGGCCGAGGGCCGGGCCTACAGTATCGATGAGACGAGCACGGTGACACCCTCAGAAACGGTCGTGACCGTCCCGTTTACCCCGCCCGGATCGGTCGCAGATACCGGGCAGTATTCCGTCACGGGCGAAGTCAGGGCCGTGCAGGAGCCACGTTCGTTCACGACAAAAGCCGGCAACACCTCATGGGTACGCAACATCCGCATTGGCGACGGGAAAGACGAGCTTGCAGTGGTGCTCTGGGGGGACTTCGCGCTCCAGCCGGTCCGGCCCGGCCAGCGGATCGAGATCTACCACGGGTCGGCCCGGGCCGGGCGCTTTGGCAGGATAGAACTCGGTGTTGGCAGGGGAAGCGTCCTCCGGCTGCCGCATGAGGAGACCCGGGCGATCTCTTTTACCGGGACGATCATCCCGGGGAACGGCGGGACATTTATCGATGACGGGACCGGGCGGTACCTTATCGAGGGGGAGTACCCGGCCGGGGCGGAGATCGCGGTCACCGGGCTGCTCGCCGGCAGCCGGATCCTCCCGGAGACTGCGGTGCCGGTGGAGCTGACCCTGAAGGATGTTGAAGGACACCTTGCCGCCCTCATCGCACGGCTGGATGCACCCCGACCCTGACACTCCCGTTCACTTTCACCCCCCGCAGGGCCCCGGGTTATATAGCGAGAATTAAAATGGTGTTGTGCCATAGGAGATGTAGCAAGAAATGGCTGACAAACCACTGGAGATAGAGGATCTGCCCGGAGTCGGGCCGTCCACCGCTGACAAGCTGCGCGAAGCAGGATACCTTTCGGTAGAGAGCATTGCAACCGCCTCACCGGCCGAGCTCTCCGAGATCACAGAGATCTCGGAGTCCACGGCAAAGAAGATCATCAAAGCCGCCCGCGAGGCCGCCGATATCGGCGGGTTCAGGACGGGAAAAGACATCTTCGAGCAGAGGAAGGAGATCAAAAAACTCTCGTTTAGGGTCCCCGAAGTAGATGCGCTTCTTGGCGGCGGCCTCGAAACACAGGCGATCACCGAACTCTACGGTGAATTCGGTTCCGGTAAAAGCCAGATCGTCCACCAGCTGGCAGTCAACGTCCAGCTGCCCGAGGAACAGGGCGGCATGAACGGCAGCGTGATCTACATCGATACCGAGAACACGTTCCGTCCCGAGCGTATCGAGCAGATGGTCGCCGGGCTCGGCATCGACGGAGTTCCGGACGCACAGACATTTCTCGATAATATCCATATCGCCCGGGCCCACACCTCGGACCACCAGATGCTCCTCGTGGAGAACTCCCGGGACCTTGCAAACGAGTTAAAAGAAACCGACAAACCGGTGAAGCTCTTTATCATCGACTCGCTCACCGCCCACTTCCGGTCCGAATACGCCGGGCGGGGCACGCTTGCCGCACGGCAGCAGAAGCTCAACCGGCACATGCACGACCTCTTCAAGCTCATCGACGAGCACAACGCGGTCGGCCTTGTGACAAACCAGGTCATGTCCAACCCCGCGGTCTTCTTCGGCGACCCGACAAAACCGATCGGAGGCAACATCGTGGGCCACACGGCAACCTTCCGTATCTACCTGCGGAAAAGCAAGGCAGGCAAACGGATCGCCCGGCTCGTGGACAGCCCCAACCTCCCCGAGGGCGAGGCGCCGTTCATGGTCGAAGAGGCGGGACTTAAACCGTGTTAAGAGCGCTTGTTACCGATGTCGACGGGACAATAACGGATTCAGCCCGGAGGATTGACCCGGGTGCACTGGCGTGTATCCAGTCGCTTGCAGAGGACGGCATCGAAGTCGTCCTCGCAAGCGGAAACACCGCGTGCTTCATGGATGCCCTCTCTAAAATGGCGGGCACGAAAGGCACGTTCATTGCCGAGAACGGCGGGGTGTACCGGATCGGGTACTCGGGCGAGGTCCACGTCATCGGAGACCAGGCGATCTGCCGCAGGGCCCTTGAAACTCTACAGGCATATTTCCGGGAAAAAGGGATCGAACTGGACCTCTACAGTCCCACGTACCGGTTCGCAGATCTCGCTTTTGCCCGCACGGTACCGGCAGATGAGGTAAAGGAAGTTCTCGTCGGGCAACCGGTACAGGTGATCGACACCGGGTATGCAATCCACCTCCAGTCGGAAGGGATCGGCAAGGGAACGACCCTCCTTTCCCTCGCCCGGGACATGGGGCTCTCCCCCAAAGACTTTTTTGCCATCGGCGACGGGATCAACGACGCCGGCATGCTTGCTGCTGCCGGTAAAGGGGTCACGCTCGCAAATGCCCACGCAGAGACCAAAAAAGCGGCCGCAGACGTGATGGACACCGGGTATGGAACGGGCTTTGTACAAGCCGTAAAAAAGTATAGGCCCTATCTGCGGGCAAGGTAACGGTCGACGACGATATAATCCTTGATGTCCTTTACCGCTTCGAACGGGACGATCAGCAGATTGCCATCCTCCAGGTTATACCCATCGGTAACAAACGACTGGTCCGGGTGGATGATCAAATCGAGAACCTGCCCCGAGTCAAAATCGACCCTGATATTCTTGAGCACGCCGATCAGTTTCCCATCGTTGCTCATGATCTTCTTCCGCGAGAGGCTGCGGGCAAACGTACGAGTCATGAAAAAAAATACAGACCTGTTACTATATAAATTGTTCTGAAATGGCGGGAATTAGAAGGCGCTTTTCTAAATCCAATCCGCTTATTCGTTTATTTTCCCCTCCAACAGGGAGAAACGGGCCGTTTCTCTTACCTGCTCTTACCTTTTCTTACCGGATCTCCCCATCGGCCCGCAAAACCGGTTAGAGGGACGGGAAGACCCGGATGATATCGGACTGGGTGAGAATCCCGACAGGCTTGCCGTTCTCGGTCACGATCAGGCGCCCGATCTCGCGCTCCTTAAAACGCCTGATCACTTCGAAGAGCTTGATATCGGCAGGAGCCTCGACAACCTCTTTTGTCATGATAGCCGTGAGGGGAGAATCAAGGGGAAGGCCCCGGTCGAGAGCCTTGGTGATGTCGCTCATCGTCACGATACCCGAAAGATTCCCGCTGTCGATCACCGGCGCCCCGTGAATATGCTTTCTGGAAAAGAGGGATACCGCATCCCTGATGGTCAGGGTACCCGTAAGAGATAACAGCGGCGTGCTCATGTAGGCCCGGATCGGCTGCTTCGGGAGCGAGATCATCTCGGAGGTGGCAATCAGGAGCGACTGCTTTGCCTCGTCTTTCCCGAAAACCTCGCCCCGGATCAGCAGCTTGTTCACCGGGGTCGGACCTATCGTAATCTTGTCGCCAATCTCGAAGATCTTCGAGCTGCCCACCAGCTTGATAACCGCATGGCAGATATCCGGGTGGCAGAGCGTGGTAAAATCGATCTCCTGCACGTGCACGCCCCGGACTTCCTCGCCATCGCGGCTGATCGGCACATCGTAATCCGTCCCGGAGGTGTTGAGATTGAGTTCCTTGTATGCAAGTTCGGTGGGGATATAGCCGCCCTTTGGCCCGGGCACGCCGTCCACGAGCCCGACCGCTTTTAAGGACTGCATCTGGTTACGCACGGTACCCGGGTTCCTCAGGATCAGGTCGGCAATCTCCTCGCCCTTGATGGAGTGCGACTGCTGGTGGTAGAGGGTAATGAGCGTGATCAGGATATCCTTCTGGATAAGGGACAGCTCCATAACGATAAGACGTATAACTGTCTATGGATATATAGGTTGGAGTTTTGTGGAATTCGAACGGATGCCAACAGTGCCCACAGCAGATGAGATCCTTGACCGGAGCTTTCGCCGTGCAGCAAAGAAAAGGAAAGAGAAGCTCAACAAGGACCGGGCAAACGAGGAATTTGTAAGGGCCGTAGGTGCGGCAATACACGACCGGCTGGTCTACATTATCCGGGGATTCCCTGAGTTTGAAAAGATCCCGCCCTTTTACCGGGAGATGGCAGATATCCTGTACGGGGTCGATAAGATCAAGCAGTCCCTCGGGGCTGTCGGCTGGGCGGCCAAGCACACCAAAATGGTAGGCCACGAGATCGCCATCCAGACAAGAAAAGCCACCGATACGATGGTGTACCGGAAACGTGCGGTGGCCCGCCTCGCCTCCATGGTCCACCAGATCGACAAAGACCTGCTGTTCTTAAACGAGGTAAGAAACACCCTTCGGAAACTGCCCCACGTCGAGGACGCATTCACGGTCGTGATCGCCGGGTATCCCAACGTAGGCAAGTCCTCGTTTATCCGGCTGGTGTCGTCCGCTACCCCTGAGATCGCTTCTTACCCGTTCACGACAAAGGGCGTGATCGTGGGGCTCCGGCAGCAGGGCCGGGAACGCATCCAGTTCGTGGATACCCCGGGGATCCTCGACCGTCCCGCTGAAGAGCGCAACCCTATCGAGCGGCAGGCGCTCTCCGCAATGATGAACGTGGCAAGCGTGATCCTTTTCATCCTCGACCCGTCCGAGCACTGCGGGTACCCCATGGACGTGCAGCTCCGGCTCCTTGACGAAGTAAAAGGCATGGTAACGGTCCCGGTCATTGTCGTGGCAAACAAGTCCGATATCGTGGCCGCGGAAGGCTACCGCACCATGTCCACGGAAACAAAAGAGGGAGTGGACGAGGTTCTTGCCGAGCTCCTCTCCCACAAAAAGGCCTGGCAGGACTCACACAAAGCCGATGAGAGCCCAGCCGATCAGAAACCCGAGGATCGTCCCGCCATTTAACGGGGGCAGGCCGGCCTGCGGTTTTCCCGACATCACAAAGTGCAGGAGGACGACAAGGCCGCAGACCGAGCCGAGGATCGCCCCGAGAGTCGGCAGGTTAAAGAGGCCGAAATATTTTGTCCCGTGGGTGAAGAGTGCGGCGGAGACCACGAGGATCGCGGGCATGATGAGGTCGCCCATGCCGATAATAAAGGCGGAGCGCTCCGAGCCCTCTTCGATCTTCCCGATCCCCTCTTTTATGAACGAGTAGTCGCGCTTTTTCGGGATCACAAAGAGGATCGGCGTTTTTAAGTCCATCACGCCCTCGGCAAGGGTGAGCATGTGCTTTGTCTTGTACACCGAGATCGCGTCGTAGACTGCGAGGATAGCGAGAAGCAGGATGACCGGCAGGACATCGAGCGATGCCCCGAAGATCGAGGCAACACCGGAGGCGAGGAGGAGCCCGAGAAGGTCAATGACGTACCATTCGGGATATTTGTACAGGAGCAGGGTGGCAATCACGGAAAGGCCGAGCACGAGGGCCGTTGCCACGAGCGTCTCCGCGGTTGTCGAATAGACCAGAACCGCCGGAACGATATCCTCCCACCAGGCACCGGTCCCCGAGGTGCTGATGTTTGCAAGGCCGTACACGATCGCGGCAAAGACAAAGCAGAACGTGAAAAAGATGGCGACGCCGATGATAGCGGCGATCACTTTTTTGAGGGCGTATTTGATCAGGACTAAAAGGACGATAGTAAAGCCGAGGATGATCGCGAGAAAGATAAACGGATTTGCCACCGATTCCGGGTCCTCGAAAGCGACGAGCCCCGCGGACTGGACCGGGAAGGCGAGCAGGAGGGCGCCGAGTTCCACGATGATCAAAAAGAGTGGCATGACAAGGACGGGCAGGGCGTCTTTGAGGCGGGCAAGTGTCGTGTCCATGAAGTACAGGCTCCTGGTATGAAAGAGAGTTAACTTAATGATGTGCGCTCTCATCATCTAAAAGCATGGACATTCCCGAGTATCTCCCCGATATTATCCTTACGGCGATCATGGTCGTCTCCACCCTCGTCCTCATCCTCCGGTTCTGGCAGGACGTAATCATTGCAGTCGCCGCCGCCCTCATGGTGCTCTCGCTCGGCGGGCTTTTCCTTTCTTTGGAGATCAAGGTGAGAAACCTCGAAAAGAACGTGATCACCCGGGAGCGGATGCTGCGCACGAACCTCGAGGAGATCTCCACCAATATGACCGAAAAATACGAGAAAACAACGGCACATCTCGAAGACCTGGTCGCCGAGCTCTCCAAAAGGGCCTATAAATAAGCGTGCGGGGAGCACAACCTAAACGAAGGTGACGTGCCATGGGTGTCGCACTGCGGGATATCATTGCCGATTACAAGACGCCGGTCTCCTGGGAAGGGCTTTCGGGAGTTGCGGCGGTCGATGCGAACAATACGCTCTACCAGTTTTTGACCATCATCCGGCAGCCGGACGGGACACCGCTGATGGACACGAAAGGCCGGGTAACCTCACACCTTTCGGGGATCCTTTTTAGGATGGTCAACTTCCTTGAAAAGGGGATCAAGCCGGTCTTTGTTTTTGACGGGAAGCCCCCGGAGCTCAAGCAGGAGACCAATGCGGAGCGAAGGAAGCACCGCGACGAGGCGGGGGTGAAATACAAAGAAGCAGTAGAGCGGGGCGACGAGGAGGAGGCATATAAACAGGCCCGGTCGGCGACCCGGGTGGACGATACGATTATTGCGACCTCAAAAGAGCTCCTCGATCTTTTGGGGATCCCGTACGTGCAAGCCCCTTCCGAGGGAGAGGCTCAGGCGGCGTTCATGGTGCAACGGGGGGATGCCCGTTTCGCGGTCTCGCAGGACTACGATACGCTCCTTTTCGGGGCACCGCTTCTCATGCGCAACCTGACCGTAAGCGGGAAGCGGAAGATCCGGGGCCGGGTCGTGACCGTGAACCCGGAGCGGGTGGCACTCTCCGAAGTGCTCGCCGGCCTTTCCCTTACCCGGGAGCAGCTCGTGGAGGTCGGGATCCTTGTCGGGACCGATTTTAATGCCGGTGCTTCCGGCGTTGGGGCAAAGACGGCGCTGAAGATCGTCCGTAACGGGGAGTATGCCGCAAAGCTTGCCGAGAAGTGCCCGGGTTTTGACCCGGCGCCGGTGCAGGATTTCTTCCTCCGGCCACCGGTGACAACGGACTACTCCCTTGCGTGGGCCCACCTGAGCGTGGAGGGGATCCGGCGGATGCTCTGCGACGGGTACGACTTTGCCCCGGAACGGGTCGATGCGGCACTCGAACGGTATTCCACAAAGGCCGGGCAGAAGACGCTGGAGAGCTGGTTCTGATCCCAACACCGCCGTTCATGAAGTAAAAAAGAGGGTTCCCCGTTTTTAGGGGCTCCTGTGCGGTCCGGCTCGTTTATGTTCCATACCGGCAAAGGCTGTAAAAAACGCGGGGTTCATGAAAAACGGGCAGATTTTTCATCTGCCCGTTCTCCTGTTCACTGCATCGGGAGGAGGCCGGCATTCCTTAACTCGGCAATGGACAGGTCCTGGGAATTGCCGGACTTGAAATTCCCGTTCGTGATCTCCGTCTGGTATTCCTGGTCCGCGTATTCGGTCGCTTCCTCGAATGTCGAAGACCCGGTCATCGTAGTCTCAAGGCAGGCCATCTGGCCGGCGGCAGCATCGGGTTTTGTGTCGTAACAGACAAACGCGTGGGAGGGGAGGACGATGATATGGGGGTTCATGCCAATGGATTCGAGGGCAGAGGCATACAGGACCGTGCCATCGATACAGTTGGCCGATTTTGAGGAGATAGACTCTGAGGGCAGCCGGACCCTTTGTGAGGATTCGGTATCCCGTGAGTACGAAAGGGGCGAGTTGACGTAGGTGATCTGGTAATCGTTCTTGAGTGCCGTAAAGATCGCCTTTACCTGGGCATTGGTGTCGGCTTCCCACTCTGCATCCGTGCAGCTGTCGCCGCACAGGTACCCGGTCATCGATTTCCCGG
>JAQWDG010000074.1 GCA_028705545.1 Methanoregula sp.
CTCCGCACCATTGATGCCGCTGCAAAAACTGCCGCTATCGGCCTGCTTGCGCAGTTCACGCGGGTCGATTAAACCCCGGGTAACACCCGGTTTTTTCTCTTTTTTTCGGGATAACAAGGCCCGGTTCCTTCAGGGTCAGGTTTTAAATAACACGGTTTCCTATAATTACAGGATATCCGATGGACTTTAAGATCGAGAGCGATAAAAGGAATGAGCTTTTATCACGGCGAGAGGTTGAGTTTACTCTCACATATGATGGTGCAACGCCATCCCGCACGCAGATTATCGGCAAGCTGTGCGCACTTCTCAATGTAAAAGAGCCCCAGGTTGTTCTTGACAGCCTCAAGAGCAACTTCGGTAAGACCGTTGTCACCGGCCAGGCACGTGTATACGAAACCGAAGACGCAAAGAAGAAGACCGAACGCCCGTACCTCTCGGCACGGGGCATGCCCAAGCCCAAGGAAGAAGGAGCTGCATAAGTATGGCAGCGGCAAAGAAGGCAGCAGCAAAAGGTCCGTCACGCAGCGCGTTTTTCAAGGTTGAAGGGGACAAGGTCACCACCACAAAGAAATACTGCCCCCGCTGCGGGCCCGGCGTCATGATGGCCGACCACAAGGACCGTGTTGCCTGCGGAAAGTGTGGATACACAGAATTCAAGAAATAAGATCATCAGATGCCTGATTTTGGGCAGATTCTCGGCATTGAGGGGACTGCATGGAACCTCAGCGCCGCTCTTTTTGATACCGATCTTCTGGCACTCTGTTCGCGCCCGTACTCCCCGGCACATGGGGGGATACACCCACGGGAAGCTGCTCAGCACCATGCCTCTGTCATAAAAGAGGTGATTGGTGAAGTGCTTACAGAGCCGGAGAAGATCACCGGGATCGCGTTCTCTCAGGGGCCGGGTCTCGGGCCCTGCCTCCGTACCGTTGCAACTGCGGCACGATCGCTCGCTCTCGCGCTCGATGTCCCGCTTGCCGGTGTCAACCACTGCGTTGCCCACGTGGAGATCGGATGCTGGGCCACCGGGTGTAAAGACCCGATCGTGCTCTACGCGAGCGGGGCAAACACGCAGGTCATCGGTTACCTCAACGGAAGGTACCGCATTTTTGGCGAGACGCTCGATATTGGCATGGGAAACGCGCTCGACAAATTTGCCCGGGCAAAGGACCTGCCCCACCCGGGCGGCCCGCTGATCGAGGCGCAGGCAAAGGCCGGGAACTATTTCGAGCTCCCGTACACGGTCAAAGGCATGGACCTCGCGTTCTCGGGCCTTGTCTCGGCCGCAAAGGATTCGAAAATGCCGCTTCCCGATGTCTGCTGCAGCCTGCAGGAGACCGCGTTTGCGATGTGCGTGGAAGTGACCGAGCGGGCGCTTTCGCTCACCGGAAAAGACGAGGTGCTCCTTGTCGGGGGCGTGGGCGCGAACTCGCGGCTCCAGGAGATGCTCCGTATCATGTGCGAGGAGCGCAGGGCAAAATTCTACGTGCCCGAACGGAAATATCTCGGCGACAACGGCGCGATGATCGCATACACGGGAAAACTGATGCTCGAGAGCGGGCAGTCGCTTCCCATCGAAGAATCGCGTGTCAACCCCAGCTTCCGTTCGGATGAAGTAGACGTGACCTGGAAGCACGACGAGCACCGGCCCACAACGGTTACCAACCGCGCTGCCACAACAGCGCAACGGCGCGGTGCCGAGGCTGTCGTCACGTTCCGTGACGGGAATGCAATAAAACAGCGGCAGTCCAAGCGCTACCGTGTACCGGCGCTTGACAGGAAACTTATCGCAGAGCGCACGCGGGCCGAAGCCCGGCTCATCCACACGGCACGCAAGGCCGGCGTCCCGACACCGGTAATTTCCGACATCACGCACGATACGATTGTTATGGAGCAGATCGCAGGAACGCTTCTTACCGAATCGCTTAGTGCCCTGCACTGCGAAGAGGCCGGGCGGATAGTGGGAAGACTCCATACCGCGGGCATCATGCACGGGGACCTCACCTCCAGCAACATGATCCTGAGGGAGAGCGACGGCCGGTGCGTGTTGATCGATTTCGGTCTTGCACAGGCAACATCCGAGATCGAACAGCGGGGCGTGGACATCCACGTCATGTTCCAGACCCTTTCGAGCACCAACCCGAAAGACGCCCCGAACCTGAAAGCCGCATTTGCCCGGGGGTATGCGGAGACCTTTGCCGGTGCCGGAGACGTGCTCAAACGCGAAGAAGAGATCGAACTCAGGGGGAGATACCTGTGACCGTACCGGTGTTTACGATTGTCACCAGCAACGCAAACAAGGCGAGAGAAGTAGCCGCATTTTTTGCCGGGACGGCAACAGTCCGGCACGTGGCGCTCGAAATCCCCGAACTCCGTTCGGATGACGTGGCGGTCATCGCCCGGGAGAAAGCCCGGTACGCGTTTGGGGTTTTACACGAGCCGCTCATCGTTGACGACACAGCGTTTGCTATCGACGCGCTCCACGGGTTCCCCGGGCCGTACGCCGCCTACGTGCTCACAGCGATCGGCAACCAGGGAATCCTCCGGCTCATGGAGGGGATCGCAAACCGGGGCGCCGGGTTCACTACCGCGATTGCGTATGCGGACAGTACCAGCCTTTACGATTTTTCCGGCACTATCCGCGGCACGATCACCACCGCACCCCGGGGCTCTGCCGGGTTCGGATACGACCCGATCTTCGAGGTCGCCGGTCGGACGCTTGCCGAGATCCCGCTCGAAGAAAAAAGCGTAATCTCCCACCGTGCACGCGCCCTTGCCGCATTCCGGGACTGGTACGCAGATCGTCAGAAACAGGAACGAACGGACTCAAAACAGTTAAGAGATCGAAGAACATTGTTATAAGGGCAGACAGGAGTGAACACATAACATGGCAAAGTTCCCCGAAGCCGAAGCCCGGCTCCTTAACGTGAAAATATGCATGCACTGCAATGCACGTAATGCAATCCGTGCGACCAGCTGCCGCAAGTGCGGGTACAAGAACCTGCGGCCGAAAAACAAGGAACGAAAAGCGTAACTTTTCTCTTTTATTTAATATTTTTTTAAGGATTTCTCCTAAAATTATGCAGAGTAATACGTTACACGTTTTCCTTTCTGCGCATATTCCCCGGCAAAGGTCTCAAGGTTGCGCTTGTACCCGATCCGGTCGACAAATCCGAGTTTCTTTAAGTTTTCCCGCACCCTCATCACATCGGCTTCATCCGCCCAGTCTTTTGTGTACACATAAATAACCCTGCGGCTGTCCCGCGAGTCCGGGTTGGGTTTTGCGGTACTGACCTTTGCGGAGATCCCGAGATCGAGGGTAACCGTGGCATCGCGGACCTTTTTCCATGCATCGTCGGCAGTTTCCGGTTCCTGGAAGATCAGCCACTTGCCGGCATGCTCGTCCTCGATGGCTTCGGGAGCGCTGCCCGGCGCGTCTTGGACAATCCAGTACATCTGGGTGGTCTTTGAAGGAAGGACTCCTTCCCCGGCGCAGAGCATTGCATAGATCTTGTCAACGGATCCAAACCGGCCGTTGAGCGCATCTGCCAGCTGCGGGTACTCCTCACCAAACTTCGCAAACGTTTCGTTTATGTCCGCGGTGAAGTCAACCCCTCCTTCAACAAGGGTATAGAGATACTTTCCCTTTTCCCGGAGGTTCCGGGTAAGGAGGTGCTCGAAGATGCCATATGCCACATCGGCCAGAGCTTCGGAATCGACTTCGTCCATAGTGTACCGATCACGTGTTCTGGCGAAAAATAGTTTCTGATTTTTAAAAAATCTGTGTTCACGGTCACAAACAGATATTCCCGACGCTCACCGTCGCTCATGATACCCATGGAGCACTATGATATTCGAATGGTTTAAGAGCCGAAAAAACGAAAACATACCACTTATGGAATGGAAACGAGACTGGGGCCTGACGGCCCGGGTATTGCTGACGGGATTTTTGCTTTTCGTGCTTTACCTCGCATTCATGACGGTACTTGTGCTGCTCTTCCCCTCGGCCAGCATCTTTCTGATTGTCGGGCTTGCGGTTGTCATGGGCCTTGTCCAGTTTTTTTTCTCGGACAAGATGGTGCTCTGGAGTACGGGCTCGCGTATCATCGAGGATGACGAGTATCCCGAACTCCACCGGACGATCGAGAAACTCTGCAGCGAGGCAGACCTCCCAATGCCAAAGATTGCCATTATGCAGAGCCCGGTCCCCAATGCATTTGCAACCGGCCGGAGCCCGAAACATGCGGTGGTCGCCTGCACGGACTCAATCATGCGCATCCTTTCACGGGACGAGCTCGAAGCCGTACTCGCCCACGAACTCTCGCATGTCAAGAACCGCGATATCTTGACAATGACGCTCGCGAGCTTTGTCGCGATGATCGCATCGATGATCATGCAGAGTTTCTTCTTTTCTGCGCTCTTTGGCGGGAACAACCGCGAGAATGGCGGGGCTTGGATTGTCGTGTGGATCCTTTCGATCATTGTCTATGCCTTAAGCACGCTCCTGATGCTTGCCCTTTCCCGGTACCGCGAATTTGCCGCGGACCGGGGCAGCGCCCTTATCACAAGAAACCCGCGTGCGCTCATCTCGGCATTAAACAAGATCAGCGGACGGATGGATACGATCCCGCCGGAGGCAAAAGCCAAGGTGGAAGGCGCAAATGCGTTCTTTATCATCCCGGCTCTCTCGGGAAACACGATCATGGAGCTCTTCTCCACCCACCCGCCAACAGAAAAGAGGATCGCGGCGCTCGAAAAGATCGAGGCCGAACTCCGCGGATACTAAATCCCCGGACACATTTTTGTTTTTCTTTTTGATCTTTTCCTGAGGAACACGCGAATACCGGATCAGAGAAGTAAGCATTAATATTCCTCCCCGCCTAAATTGTAGAGCGCAGTGCATCGATGGTCTAGAGGTATGACTTAGGCCTTCCAAGCCTATAGCCCGGGTTCGATTCCCGGTCGATGCATGCGGGCTCGTGGTCTAGCTGGCTATGACGTCGCCTTCACACGGCGGAGGTCCTGAGTTCGAATCTCAGCGGGCCCACTTTATACCATCCGGTTCTTGTTAACACAACGGTTCTGTACCCGGAACCGGCAGTACAGAAACTCCATGATTTAACCTTTTTAAGGGAAACAACCCCTGATTTTCAGGATCTCCAGTGGAAACAAAGGGGTATACATATGTTCCTCTGATTTCACAATAGATCGCATATGCATTGCACATGCAGTTAAGATCGTGTACTGATTCAAGGGATCTTTTGGGCCGCGGGATTTTTTTTAAAAGATCCTGCCACCCGGGTAAAAATGTATCCGGGAAAAAGACACTCCCCCGTCTCAGGCAAATACTATAAAAGGAGAAGATGTGTCGGAGATTCCGACACATCCCGTCCTTTGCAAAAATAAAGAAAATGTCGGGTTATGCGTTCTTCATCTTGGCCTTGGCGACGAAGCCGTCCTTGCCAATGTAATACATGTAGCCCTTTTCCTTGGCTATCTTCTCGGAACCGACTTTCTTCTTCTTGCCGGTCTTGTTGTGCTTCATCGGGGCTGCCCAGACGTACCCGTCCTTCCCAATGAAGTACAGGAATCCCTTTTCACGCTGGATCTTTTCCTTTCCAATTTTCTGTCCCATTTAAACACCTCAAAACCCCGATTGGGTTTTGATAATGAAAGTTACCGCCTGATAATATAAAAGGTTTCCGTCGAAAGCACGTCGAAGTTCAGGATTTAACCAGTTTTTTGTTGATATTTCGGGCAACAGGTCTCAAAATTGCCGCCGATTAAATCTCACCATATCCCAGCCCGTTTCCTGTTTAAAGGTTCATACGGGGTTTTTTTATAAAACTCCCCCGATCCCCGGTACCGGTTGTAGCAATCCCCTGCGCAGGTTTTTTTAACCACTCCGTTTCTCCCCCGCCGCACCCTGCGCCATGCACGGTAAAGGAGACGGTTTGCTTTACATCAGCGAACCGAGCGGGCCGGTCATCACCGGGGCGGTTCCGCCTAAAAACGGCGACTGGTAACCACCCGAGTCTTCAATTCTCACGAGAAAACTCCGGTATGCAGGAACCGGCGTTTCCGGGCAGGCAAAGATCAGGAACTGCTCGCCGGGCTCCAGGATATCGTTGCTGTTTGCCGACTTCATCGGAATCACGTTGTATTTCCCGGCAATGGTCCAGCCGGGACAGGCCAGCGGCCGCGTATCCTTGCGCGGGATCCTCTCCGCAGTCCCGTTTGCGATCCAGACAAGGTTGACCTTATCGAAATCCACACCCCCGTCATCCCCGATAAGGAGCGCAACGTTGCTTTCGAGGGATCCCATCCGGGTGCTGTCGGGAACCGGGTATTGTGCCGCGACATCGGGCGGGTTGTTGTTGGTGGCAGCAAAGACCGTGACCGTTCCCACGATCCGCAGGGTCTTCCCGGTCACACCGGCAGCGGCCGGGATAAGACCCTGATCCCCACCCGATCCGACCGGGTGCTGGCCGTTTGTGAGAGAGATGAACAGGTACCCCGCGGCAATAAGCACGAAAATAAAAACAATCAGTTCAAGAACCGTAACGGCCCTGTCATCCCATTTTTTTCCGGATCTCATGTATGTTACAGCTTGCGCCGGTCGACAAGCCTTTTCGGGCGTCCCTTCTGCCCGAAGAGCGCAAGGCCGCGCGGAGACAGATATTCAAATGCCAGTTCAAAATCTCCCTGATCGAACAGTTTCCTGAGCCCAAGTTTATACCGGAAGAACCGTTTGATAAACCGGTCTTCCACAAGCGGGCGGTCGCAGCGATCCGGGTCGAAACACTCAAGCCTGATCGTGAGAGTCGCCGTACCGGGATCCAAGGAGACTTCCTTTTGGGAGGTAACGAATGATTCGTACTCCCCGGTTAAATAGTCCATGCTTTCGTTCTGGAAGACCGCGGCCTCGATATCGACCCGGTTGAACGGGTTGTTTTGTACCCAGACCGTTTCGGCCTCGCGCTCGGGATTGGCGATCCGCATGTGTGTCCGGCCGCAGGCGCACCTGTCGCGGGAGAGCACAACGGTCGTGTCCTCCGTATCGTAATTGATAAGGAGCATGCCGGACCTCCCGCCGACCGGAAGCAGCGTCGTAAGGACCGCCCGGCCGCATTCGCCATCTTTGACAAACGACTGCATCTGCGGATCGTACACGTCAAGGTGGACGAGATCCTCCGGGACATGGAGGCCGTCGATCTTCGTGCATTCCCCGCACATCGTCCCTTCCGTGCTCCCGTATGTATTGTACACCGGGCATCCCCAGAGTTCCGCCAGATACGCCCGGGACTCTGCCGCAAAACTTTCGCCACCGGCAACGAGCCTGTCTATGGAAGTATCCTGCGGCCGGATCCCTTCTGCAGAAAGGCGGCGGGCAAGCCGGAGAAGCTTGAAAACGCTGCCCACGATCGCGGTCGGCCGGTAATTTTTCAAAACGCGGGCTTCGAACGTGCATTTCCCGAGCGGAATAATCCCCATCCCGATCTTTTTTGCGGCAATTGTCATCGTGTTCGCCCCGACATTCATCCCGTACGAGGCGCAGACCACCACCTTGTCGCTCCGGGAAAATCCCTGCGAGACAAAACTCCGGGCATATTTCTCCGCATAGCGCTTCCAGTCCTCCCAGGTCAGGAAAAAACTCTTCGGGTTGCCGCTCGTGCCGCTCGTTTCCTGGATGGAGAAAATATCCTGCCAGTCAGCCGAAAGAAAGGAAAAATC
>JAQWDG010000075.1 GCA_028705545.1 Methanoregula sp.
CCGTGCAATCTCTTCGTTTTTCCCTTCGGGAATGAGATCGGCCAGGAGCGGGCGTTCCCGGTCAAGAGAAGAGGTTCCCGAATGTTGTCGAACCGATCATCTTTGCCGCAGGAAGCCCGGAAAAAAGTTCCATCGCCTTATTCCAGATAATGATCCGGTGGTTTTTTCCGATCACCCGCTGGGGCTGGGGCGAACCCCGGATGATTGCATCGGGTTTTTTCCTCCTTGGCACGCCGGGCCTCGGAGCGGATCCGGTCCGTGATGTCGATTCCGATCGACTGGTACCTTGCAATCTTCCCCTTACTGTCGTACAGGGCGCGGATCGTCCACTGTTCGTAACGGGCCTCTGGGTTGCCCTCCTCAACCGCAAGCGTTGCCGTCACCGCGGGAAGAGCAGGGCTGATAGCTGCAATCTTTTTTTTGACGAGTTCCTGGTTTTTTTCCGAGAGCAGGGAATAGACCGGTTCCCCGACGAGTTCGTCCCTCTCTTTGCCTGCGGCCTCGCAGAAGTTTTCGTTTACAAACGTAATGGTCCCGTCAGGCTCGTAGTTGCAGGCATAGGCCGGCATGTCCTCGACAAGCGCCCGGTACATCTGCCGGCTGATGAGGATCGCCTCCTTTGTCCGCAGGTGCTGCGCGATCTCTTTTTTTAAGAGGATATTGGTCTCTTTGAGTTCTGCGGTCCGCTGTTCCACCATTGCTTCAAGCTGCTGCTGGTAGTGCCTGAGCTCGGTATTATTCTCAAGGATTACCGCGGCGCAGGTCTGCCCGTCCTCATCGACCACCGGCTCCATCCGCACGGAAAACGTGAACTTTTTCCCGTTCCTTTCGTACGTTTTTTCCGCGGAATGTCTCCTGCCTTCAATAACCAGACGCATGGTCTCTTCAAACGTGCCGGAGAAACTGGCGGCAAGGTTCGTATACAGCATATTGTGCCCGACCACGTCCCCGCGCATCAGTTCGAAGGTTTTGAGCAGGGCATCGTTTGCGTCCCTTATAAAGAAGTCCTGGTCGATGATCAGGATGGGCGATGCAAAAAGATTGATGACCGATCCCATCGGGAGTCTCCTTGCAGGTGAAAAGACTTTGGCCTGGCCGAACTGGCGCATCTCGGCATACCCGGAAAACCACAGCATATCGAGATACCGGGCTGCCGTGGCCCGGTTGATAGAGAGTGCAGTGGCAATCCCGCCGATACTCATGCCGCGGGGATGATTCTTCAGGAACTCCTTGATGCGTTCGATTTCATCCCGGGAGCCCATATAGACACAGTGCATTAGGTAAAAAAAGATTATTTAAAAAAGTATGGTTAGTCCTCCTAAATAACATTATGATAACGCTACACATATGCACAACGAACAGAATTATTTTTAATAGCGTCTTGTATCTGTTTTTCCAGAATTCTCTGTATAAAAAAAACATCCGGAATCCTCGCCGGCTCATCCATGGAGACTTGGGATACAAGAAAATAACCCTCCGCAGCTGACTTAATCCGGTTTTTTTTGTGTCGTCCGCAATATATCACGAAAGTGAGTGGGCCGGATCGCCGAACATACAAAAGACCCGGAATATTTGAAGTTCTTTCAATTGAGTGCATCCTTATCGATCATCGGGAACAATGGCCTGACAATAAACGATGTCCCGTCTTTTGTCTTGTACCCGACGAGGTCTTCCATGGTCTCCACTACATTGGTTATAACCCCCTCCCCATTACGGATTGCTGCGGCCGTGAAAAATACCCAGCTCCCCTCCCCTCGATGAATCCTTGAGAAGGTGATGCCTTCCCAGGTATCGTCAAGGTACGAGGATCGCCGGCAGTTTTGCGGGAAATACTCTGACAGTTTGTCAAATTTTTCATCGATGATAAGATCGGCAAGCAGCGGGCGATCGCGGTCGTAAAAGATATTGCCAAACGTCGTCGCACCGATCATCTGGCCGGCCTTGAGTCCTGAGAAATGTTCCATTGCGGTATTCCACGATACAATCCGGTGGTCTTTGCCGATAATCATCTGGGGCAGCGGAGATCCCCGGATGATCGCGTCGAGTTTTTTCTCTTCCTCTGCAAGTTTTGTCTCGGTGCGGATCCGGTCCGTGATGTCGATACCGATCGACTGGAACTCGGCAACCTTTCCCCGCCGGTCATAAAATGCCCGGATCGTCCACTGGTGCCAGACCGGTGTGCCGTCTTTTCCCGTGAATTCGAGCGTTATGGTCTCGGCAGAATACTCGTGGCTGATCTTTTTTAATGCATCCTGAATTAGGGTCACATTTTTTGGGGAAAGGACTGAGAAGACCTCCACACCGACAAGATCTTTGGCATCTTTCCCCATAAACACACAAAAGTTTTCGTTGGTAAACGTGAAGGTCCCGTCGGGCTCATAATTACATATATAGGCCGGCATGTCCTCGACAAGCGCCCGGTATTTCTTCCGGCTGATCAGGATCGCCTCCTTTGTCCTCTCGTGCCCCTCCATCTCGGATGTCAGGCGATCGTTTGTCTCCTGTAATTCTTTTGTGCGCAGTTCCACCATTGTTTCAAGGTGCTGCTGATATCTTTTGAGTTCCGTAATATCTTCAAGGACTATCGTTGCACAGGGCTGCCCGCTCTCATCGACAATCGGAACCATCCTTACGATAAAACTGTATCTCTTCCCTTTGCGTTCAAAGGATTTTTCCTCGACGTGTTCTTTCCCGTTAATGACCTCTTGTATCCTTTCGGGAAACATACCGGAATAACTTGCGGATAATTTTGTCTGGAGCATACTATGACTGAGTACGTCCTCGCGTTTTAACGAAAACAGCCGAAGGAGCGCGTTGTTTGCATCCCGGATAAAGAGGTCCCCGTCAACAATCAGCATGGGTGACGAGAGGACATTCAGGAAAGAAGAAATGGGGAGCCTTGTCGCCAGGGTATAGATCTTTGCCCGCCCGAACTGCCGCATCTCCGCCTGCCCGGAGTAGTGGAGGCTGTCCAGGTACCTTGCGGCAGACACTCTGTTGAGCGAAAGGGCACAAGCGATCTCGCTGATGGTCATACCTTTTGGATTTTTCTTTAAGAGATCCCTGATGAGTGCGATTTCTTCGTCGTAGTGAGTCATAAAAAATGAAAATCCGGATATAAAACTTTTGCATTGGTCATGATAAGAACATTCCGGTCAGTGTCTGTCATTTACGTGCGTAATCGTCCCCCTTTCTTTATATTACGGGTGATCTTTGATGTTATTGATTATTAACAGTCCATACTATGTCAGAATACAATAAAAGGACGGCTGCGGGCCATTTACCCGTAAAAAAAGCCGGTTTTCATGCATTGTCAGCAGGGCCGGAACCACCGGCATGCACGTGGAATCCCGTAACAGTATCCCGTGCAGGAAACAACCCGGAGATACCGGTCAGACAAGGAGATGCAGTATGGAAAAACAGGAGATCGAAAATCTATTCAGGAACGCCGAAAGCGGCGATATTTCCGCACTCAACCAGATACGCGAGCAGTATTTCCAGCTCAGGGAAACAAACAACGGACTTTCCGAGATACAGTCCGTTCTTGCAAAGATGGCGGTAAATGATTTTTCGGTGACCGTACAGGGCAACTACACCGGCCCGCTTTCCGATGTGGCACGCGAAATCAACACCGTTCAGGAACGGCTCCATCACCTCACGACAACCGCAAACCATATCGCTCTTGGTAACATCGGCGACCTTGCGGAGTTTAAAAAGCTCGGAAAACGATCCGACAACGATGAGATGGTGCCGGCATTTGCCCGTATGATGACTGCAATCTCTGACATGATCACTGATGTGAACATGCTGTCTGCCGCTGCCACAGAAGGCGGGCTCACGATCCGTGCCGACGCGACAAAGCACCAGGGAGAGTTCAGGACGATCATCGAAGGAGTCAACACGACCCTTAACTCAATAACACTCCCCTTAAACGAGGGTATACGGGTGTCACATGAACTCTCAAAAGGGAATTTCTCCGCACGCATGAATGAAAACGTTCATGTTTCCGGCGATCTTGCAAAATTCCGCGATGCGCTTAATGGTATCGGGGTCAATGTCTCATCTGCGATTTCCGAGGTTACCCGGGTTGCAGATGCGTACGCAAAGTACGACTTTACCGCCCATATCGACAGCAGTGCAAACCTCTCCGGTGATTTTGTCGAGCTTTTAACTTCCTTAAACAAGATCGGCCCGGAAGTATCGGAAGCGATTGGGCTGGTCAATGCGCAGGTAAAGAACCTGACAAAAGAGGCTGAGGAAACCACTACCGGACTTTCCCAGATCACCCAGGGTTCCGAGGCGATCGCCCAGAACACGACCCATGTCCATGAAAACATGGAGAAGGGACACGAGGGGATTTTACAGGTATCAAAGGCGATGGAAGACCTTGCAGCAGCGGTCGAGGAGATCACCACAAATATGGAAAATGTCTCGGCGCTTGCAAAAAAGACCAAGGACCTCAGTACAAACGGCGTTTCGCTCTCGCGGAAGGCAAACGACAGCATGGGCCGGATCAACGATGCGACAAACGTGGTGAACACGGGCATCACGGAAATCAGCGCGAAGATGGACGAAATCGGCAAGATTGTCGGTATCATCCGCGATCTTGCGAACCAGACCAACCTGCTAGCCCTCAATGCGGCAATCGAGGCGGCACGCGCTGGCGATGCCGGCCGCGGTTTTGCGGTTGTCGCGGCAGAAGTAAAATCCCTGGCACAGGAGTCCCGTACCTCGGCGGAAAACATCGAGACTATGATCGGGGATCTCCAGAAGCGGTCGAATCACGCAGCAGAGGCGATGACCTCGGCAACAAAAGAAGTCAGCACCGGCAGCCAGGATGTTGAGGACACCATCAGGGTGTTTAACCAGATCGTTGAATCGATTGAACAGGTTTCCCGAAACACCGAGGAAGTTGCCGCTGCAACCGAGGAGCAGGCTGCAACCACCGAGGAAATTACCGCAAGTGTCAGCGAAGTGACCCGCCTCTTTGAAGAGACCGAAAAAGAATCGTCCGATACCGCTGCGGCAACAGAAGAATCCCTCGCATCCATAGAGGAGATCAACACGGCGATGGGGGACGTGAACACGGTTGTCACGAACCTCACCGTTGAAATGACCAAATTTTCCGTGTAGGGAGATGTCGCATGCCATCAGATAATCCCCCGGACGCCCGGGATCACCAGGTTCCGGGATCTCAAAAAGCCACGGCCGATATGCCGGAAACGATCCAGGTCGTCGAGTTCCTCCTGGGAAAGGAGCACTACGCCATCGATTTATACGATGTCAAGGAGGTGGTCGACAATACGGCGATCACCCGGCTGCCGAATACCCCGGCATACATCAGGGGCATCATAGATCTCCGGGGAGAGATCACGACTATCATTGATCTCAGGGAACGGCTCAGCGTTGCCGTGGAAAATGCGGGCACCAGCGATGACAACCGGCGGATCATCGTTCTCGATGAGAAACTGACCGGAGTCAAGATGGGGATCATTGTCGACGATGTCCTTTCGGTCTCAACGTACGATCAGTCCGATGTCGACCGTTCGTCAGCATCGATCTATAACGATGATACCGCCATCATGGGAATCATCCGGAAAAAAGTCCGGATCAGAGAGAAGGAGGTCTCGGAGCTCATTGTCTGGATTGGCATCAGCCGGATCCTCCGGGATACCGGCTGTATACAGCCATGAGAACCTATCCTCTGCCGGACGGGAACGATAAAGGACAATTCCTGGGTGAAAAGAGTATGATACACGCACTGTATGTCGATGACGAGCCGGCCCTGCTCGATCTCGGAAAGATGTTCCTTGAAAACTCCCGCGATATTGCCATCGATACGGATCTCTCGCCAAAAGACGCGCTCGTCCGGGCAACGACCGGGCGATACGATGCGATCATCTCCGATTACCAGATGCCCGAAATGGACGGGATATCGCTTCTCAAACAGATCCGCAACAGCGGGCAGAGGATACCGTTTATCCTCTTTACCGGGAGGGGCCGGGAGGAAGTTGTCATCGATGCGCTCAACAACGGTGCCGATTACTATCTCCAGAAGGGCGGCAACCCCAAGGCGCAGTTTGCCGAGTTAAGAAACATGCTGATCCAGGCGGCCGGGCGGCGCAGGATCGAGGACGAACTCAAACAGAGCGAAGAACGGTACCGGAATGTTGTCGAAGACCAGACTGAAGCGATCTGCCGTTTTAAGCCCGATGGCACCCATGTCTTTGCCAACGCCGCGTACTGCGCCCTTGTCGGGAAGAGAAAAGAGGATCTTATCGGGAAAAAATTTGTCCCGAATATCCCAAAAGAAGACCTTGTGGTAACAAAAAATTACCTGGATTCCCTCACCCCGGACAACCCCAAAGGGTACATGACTCAGCGTCTTATCATGGCGGACGGATCGGTGCGCTGGGTGATGTGCAACGACCGGGCAATCTTCGATAAGGACGGGAAGGTGACCGAGTACCAGTCCGTTGCGCGGGACATTACCGAGCAGAAAAAAGCAAAAGATGCCCTGAAGGATTCAGAGAAAACCCTCCAGTATATCATCGATTTCCTGCCCGACGCGATGTATGCGATCGATCTCTTTGGGAACGTGATCGTCTGGAACAGGGCCGCAGAGGTAATGACCGGTGTCCCGGCGGCACGGATACTTGGCAAATCCGATCATGAATATGCGCTGCCGTTCTACGGCAAACGGATCCCCACCCTCGTGGATATCGTTCTCCATCCCGGTATCTCGGAGAGTTCCCCGTACGAACATGTCCAGAGAACCGAAGGGAAAACCCTGATAAGTGAATCCCGCGTCACGTTTCCCGACGGGAGGTCCGTGGATATCTGGATCAAGGCATCGCCGCTGTACGATCATAACGGGAACATTTCGGGCGTACTTTCCGTTGTTCATGACGTGTCCGCATACAAGCATCTTGAAGCGGCGCTCACGCAGGCGAACCGGAAGCTCAACCTGATGAGTGCGGTGACCCGTCATGGCATCCTCAACAAGCTGACCGCTTTGAACGTGTACCTGGACCTTATCAAAACCGAAACGCCCACGCCGACCGTTATACGGCGCATCGACCGGATCGAATCGGCGGCCGATGCGATCCGCCGGCAGGTTGAGGCCACGCGGCAGTACCAGGATATGGGGGTGAAGTCCCCGCTCTGGTGCAATGTTTTTGATTGTTTCAGCACTGCTGTCTCGCACTGCAACGGGAGGATCAAGAACGTCGAGTGTACGAATAATCTTGCAGGCCTTGATGTCTATGCCGATCCGCTGCTTGATCAGGTCTTTGCAAACCTGATCGAAAATTCCCTGACGCACAGCCCTTCAGCGACGGCGATCTCGTGCTCGTACGGGAAGCGCCGCAACGGGATGGCGATCGTGTACACGGACAACGGTACGGGAATCCCCAACGACCAAAAAGAGCTGGTGTTCCGGGAGGGGTACGGCAAAAATACCGGCCTGGGACTCTTTTTGGTCCGGGAGATCCTCGCGATCACCGGGATTACCATCCGCGAGACCGGGAAACCCGGTAAGGGCGTGCGGTTCGAGATTATCGTGCCGGAGGGCGGATACCAGGTCCGTGCTTCCGGTGCGAAGGTGCCGGTCCCGGGCTGACGTGCCGGTGCCCGGGTTTTTTTAGCAGCAGGTGCCGAACAGAAAATATTTCTTCGTGCGAAAGG
>JAQWDG010000076.1 GCA_028705545.1 Methanoregula sp.
TCAAACACTCACTATACATGCATACCATGGAAGAAATACTGATACAGTATTTGTATGATTGGTGGGATGATTATGTGTGGATTGACTATAACTACCATAAACATACCGTTTTTTTTTTCGAATGATTCATATTTAATAGGGAGATTATGTGATTTCAATAGAACCGGATAAAGGAGGCATATATAAAACAGCAGTTAAACCATCTGAAAATATAGTCTTCTTTCCCTATTCATTCCCTATAATACAATACTAATGGGTAAGGAAGTAAAATAGCGTCGGCAGACGGTGATATCCCTGGTTTGGATATATCCGGTTTATCGAATTAACCTTATTATTGATCCGACCACCATCCAGTGTTTCTCATTGAACTATTCGAACAGATCCTCTCCCTTGAACCAGCGCGGAGGATACGGGAAAAAGAGGGAGACCGAACGCTGGTTCTCTTAAGGGGACAGGGTTCAGGTCACACGACAATTATCACAAAAATCAAAATGAGGGGCAATCCCCTCCTTTATCCTGTATGACGGAACTATGGAGCGATTATTTCTGGGGACATGCAGTACCTGCACGAGAGATGAGGCGAAGGTTCTGTAGGTAATTAACCGGACATCCGCATTCCCCCATACTCATAATGTCGTATCCAGGTCTTCGAGCAGCTTTTTTATGTCGATCCAGATGATGAGCTCGTTGACCTCTTTGTCCTTCACCTTGGTTTTGCGCTTGATGATGCCGATGATCGCGGTATCCTCGTGGCTGATCGAAGCCGAGGTATAGTCAACCTGGTTGCCTTCGAAGGTGGAGACGGACGTCACATCGTCCACAAGGATCCCGATCTTGGACTTCGTGATCTTGTCGTCGAGAACGATGATCCGCGAGGCTTCGAGGGACTTGGTGCTCGCATCGGTGATATTGAGCCGGTGCTTGAGATCGACGATCATCGTGATTTCGCCGCGAAGATCGATGATGCCCCGGACGTACGGGGCAACGTTGGGAAGCTTGGTGATGGTCGTGTACTCGACAACCTCTTTTACATCGAAGAGGTCGATGGCGAAGTGCTCGTTCCCGAGCACGAACTCGACGACCTGGATGGAGGATCCCGGATCCGCGTGGATGGCGGCAGGGCCCCTCCCCAGCACTACAGGTTCACTTGCCTTTGCAGACATGGCAGGGACCCCCGTCATTCCACCTTGAATTTGCGGTTGGCGTTCATTGCCTCGACTGCGACATCGTTCACAGTCTGGATCATCCGGGTAATTTCATCGAGTGCAGCGGCAGATTCTTCGGTTGCAGCAGCAGCATCGCCGGCTTCTTTTGCGGTCTGCTCGATGAGATGGGCGACCTCGTGGACGCTTGCGGTGATCTCCTCGGTGGTGGCTGCCTGCTCTTCGGTTGCCGCAGCGACTTCCGAAGCGCTGTTCGCCACGGTCTCGGCAGCGGACTGGATCTTCCTGAACGCTGCCAGTGCATCGGCCGAGGCAACAACTCCTTTCTCGACCAGTCCGCGGGACGCGTCCATTGCGTCGGTGGCTTTTTTCGTGGCCGTGTTGAGGTGCGTGATCATGTCCTCGATCTTCTCGGCACTGGAACGGGACTCCTGTGCAAGGGACTTGACTTCCGACGCGACAACGGCAAACCCGCGGCCGTGTTCGCCCGCCCGGGCAGCTTCGATGGCTGCATTCAGCGCAAGCAGGTTGGTCTGGTTGGCAAGATCGCGGATCAGCACGATGATCTTACTGATATCGGACATCTGCTTCTCGATCTCCTTGACAATGCCGTGAACATTATTGGTAGCATCTGTGATCTCGGTCATATCCTTGTTGACCGTATCGGCAAGGACGGCTCCTTCTTTGGCCGAATCGTTTGCACTCTTTGCCTGCGTGGAGACGCTTTCCATGCTCGAAGTAATTTCCTCGACTGCGGCGCTCATGTCCTGCATGGCCTTGCTCATCTGGTCCACGCCTTCGGCGGCTTTCTGGGCGTTCTCGCTGACCTCGCCTGCGTTCTTTGCGATCTGGTTGACGCCTTTTGTTGCGTCCTCGATGCTCCTGTTCGCATTGTCCGTGGTAGATGTCAGGTTCTGCATCTTCCCGTTGACATCGCCGATGTTCTTCTCCAGGTTAAGGACGATCCCGCGTACTGCATCGCGGAGCTTGATGATCTGGTCGTGAACTTCTTTGGTATCCTCGTCAGGTTTGGTGATCTCATATCTGACGGTGAGGTCCCCTTCAGCCATCTTGCCGTAGATCGCGCTCATGGTAGAGACTTCTTTTTCCATGTACTCGCGGGTCTTTACAACACTGGTGATCTCATTGTACGTGATGTAGATCAGCTTGACCTCCCCCTTCTCGTTAAGGAGCGGGATATTGGTCCTGATGACCACATGCAGGCCGGAGGGGGTTTCCATCGTGCTCTCCCCGACGGTCTTGCGGCGGGTGGTAATGGCTTCGGTTACCCCTTCCCCGGTATTTTTTGCGTATTTTATCATCTGCTGGTCACGGAAATCGCTGAATTTCATGGCAAGCAGCCGGTCTCTGCCGTACCCGGTCAGTTTGCAGAACGTATCGTTGACCATCACGATTTTCTGACTGCTGTCCACGATTGCCTGTGCGAGAGGATTCCTCTCGAACATTTCCATTAAATCCTGTAATTCGATCATTTGCTTCACCCGAGTCTTACAACGGTTTCTTTCCATACTTCGTTCATAATCTGGCCAAGGCCGGTATACATTGCGGCAAGTCCGCAGAGGATTCCTTCAAGCCCGGCAATGACAATGATGGTGCTGTTTCCGAGTGCGTTTCCTATAACGAGGAGGAGGAAGAGCAGCACGAGCAGCCCGAATACGACCTGCATTGCCCGGGATAACCGGAAGGTAATCAGGAACATTCCCAGCGAGAACAGGCCCCATATGCCAAGGAAACATACCATCCCTGCCGTTCCAAGAGGTGCTCCCCAGCCCCATGCGGGCATCAGGATCAGAAACACTAACGAGATCCAGAAGAACCCGTACGAGACAAACGCCGTCATCCCGAAGGTATTGTTCTTTTTCCATTCCATGATCCCGGCAATAACCTGCGCCAGTCCGCCATAGAACAGTCCCATGGCAAAGACTACGGATCCCATGGCGAAGATACCGGCATTGTGCATGTTGAGGATGATCGTTGTCAGCCCGAACGCGAGGAGACCCAATGCTCCCGGGTTGCCGGTTGTGTCGGTGATCTTGATCTCGTTTTTGAATACCTGGTCGATCTGTGCTTCCATGATTACCACATTGCTTTGATTTCCTTGCTCACATCGATCCCTGATGTATGAAGGATCCGGTACAGGAGCCGGGCTCTTTCCACGGCAACGGTACACGAGGGATAGGCACAAATACAGTTGTCACCGTAGAGGCTTTCATCGGCCCAGGTCCCTGCTTTCATCATACCTTCACTCATCTCCGTAGGTTTCTCCCATCGTCCGCATGGCAAAGTACCGATTGAGGTGGTCAGACAGTGCACGCATGCGAATGATATTTTCTTCCAGTCCATCGCGTTCTGCAGTTCGTGCTGAAATTTGAACAGGATACTCTTCAGGATGTTTTGCCAGTGATGTCATCTTCATTCACCTGAAAGATTGTTTCAACAGCCCGCTTTTGCCATGCTTATCCTTTGGGCTGACCATAGGTGTGCAAAAAGCCACATATAAATATAATTAATTGCAAAGCAAATAAGCAAAGCAAATAAAAACATATTATAACAGAAATGGCCGAAAATGCATAACGAACCGGAGAAAGCGTTGATCATGGAGGAGTACCTGCACGAAATATCCCGGATCAAGGAGGCGCTCGAACAGCACCCGGAGGGCTTAAGCATTACCGATATTGCCGGGCTGCTGCAGATCAACCGGAACTCGGTCGCCAAGTATATGGATATCCTCCAGATCCAGGGATCGGTTGACGGGAAAAAGCGGGGCACATCGAAGGTTTATTTCCTCTCCCACAGGCTCGCGGTTGAATCGTTGAAAAAAATCTGCAGCCAGCCGTTTGTGCTGCTCGATCAGGATAGCCAGGTCATCGAACACAACACCTCCTTTTCCACCCTGCCCGGCATGCTCCCGGAGCAGATCGACGGGCAGCATTTCGATCAGCTCCCGTTCAGGTTCGGGGGGGATGAAAATTCCCGGCAGGTATTCAGGATGGCAGTTAAAGGGCATGAGCAGCACGTGCATGCCAGCATCCAAATCCAGGGACGCGAATACCCGGTTAACCTGTATATGATCCCCGTTGTTTTCCTGACGGGGAAACCCGGTGTCGCGGTATTGATTGAAGGGAACTGGGATCGCACGGAGGAACGGTCTCCGGGAAAGATCCCGGGCAGCGATTCTCTCGTACTCCTTGATAACCAGATTGAATATGTTGTCCGGTATACTCCCGACGGCATTCTCCAGTATGTCAACGAACCCTACTGCCGGGCCCTCGGCCGGTCGCGGGAAGATCTCATCGGTCGCCCGTTTAAGCACCTGGTCTCATCGGACGAGGCAGATCGTGTCAACCAGAACCGGGCCCGGCTGACTGTCAGGTATCCGACGGGTATGATCGAGATCAAGGCGATCATGGCAAACGGCGAAGCACGGTGGCAGCGCTGGTGGGACCGGGCCATTTTCGATGACCGGGGCCAGCTTACCGGCTACCATTCCACGGGCCTTGATATCACCGATGAGGTCCTTGTCCGGACCAAACTCAAAAAAACCCAGGAGATGCTCGAAGAAACGATCGTGACCCGGACAAACGAGCTCCGCGAGATCAACCGCCAGCTCTATGAGGAGATGTCCCGCCGGGAAAACATGGAACAGCAGCTGCTCATGACGCAGTTTGCCATGGACAATGCCGCCGACATGGTTTTCTGGGTCAACCGTAATGCAAAGGTAAATTATGCCAACAAGGCCGCGGCAACCGGCCTTGGGTATACCGGGGAAGAGTTCGCGGGCCTTGCCTTTGGCGATATCTTTGCCCTCCCGCCAAAAAGCAGCTGGGACGAGATCTGGCAGACCCTCACCCGGGCCGGAACGATGACCCGCGAAACTTCCGTGGTACAGAAAGACAAAACACGGGTCCCGGTTGAAGTGGTAATCCGGTACCTCGAATACCATAACACCGGTTTTGCCTGCTGTTTTGCCCGGGACATTTCGGACCGGACACGGATGGAGCAGACCCTTCATCTGGCAAACAAAAAGCTCAACGTGCTCACGAGCCTCACCCGACACGATATCCAGAACAAGGTCACCGTCCTGCTGGGTTACCTGGCACGGGCAACAAAACGGGAACAGGATCCGGTAATACTGGAGTATCTCCGGCGGCAGGAGTCGGCAGCACAGGCAATCCGCGACGAAATTACCGTCACCAGGGACTTTAAAGACCTGGGGACCGATCCCCCGGAGTGGCTGAATATCCGGGACATTGTTGCTTCTGTTACCGGACGGTATGTTGAAAGCCCGGTTGCATTCGATATCGACCTGCCCGACCTCCTCGTGTACGCGGACCGCCAGATGGAGCGGGTGTTTTCCCGGCTGATTGAAAACGCGATCACTGCGACACCGCCACCCCCGTCAATCCGTATCTCAGCACAGGAGAAAGATTCACGGATCGTCATCTCCGTAGAATATGCCGGGCCGGGCATACGTGCCGAAGACAAAGAGCAGATCTTTTTGCCCGGCAGTACTGTTGCAGATACGAAAGGACTCTTTATTATCCACGAAATCCTTTCGCTGACCGGGATCTCGCTCTCCGAGACCGGGGAGTATGGAAAAACAACACGGTTTGAGATCGGTATCCCTCATGAGTCGTACCGGGAAAAACCTTCTTTTTAAGCCAGACTGTAGGGAAGAACAAATAATCCGGGGGCAGTACAGTTCCGGACCGGCACCAAAGTATCACCCTTTTTATAGCAACACCGGCAATTGGTGATTATCTGGTCAGATGAAACGAGTCCTCATTGTCGATGACGACACCGATATCCTCGGGCTCCTCCGACTGGAATTCGAGGATGAGGCCGGGTGCCGTGCAGATACGACAGACGATGTCAGGGCAGCTCTTGACCTCGCCCGCTCGCATGCCTACAACCTCATCATTACCGACTGGAGGATGCCGGGGATGAACGGGACGGAATTTGTTGCCGCCCTGCGCCGGCAGGGCTGTACGTCTCCCATTGTTATTTACAGCGGGAAGGAGTGCGACGATGAGATCCAGACGGCACTCGATGCCGGTGCGGACAGGTATATCGGGCGGCGGGGAAATCCCGATCGGGAATTTCCGGAGTTAAAAGAACTTTTATGGGATAAGGCGGGCCGTACAAATCCGCAGCAGACCCGATAAGAACCGAAAGGGTTTTGCCGGCGAATACGTATCCGTTTTTTTTCATGCACGATGGAAAAAGACGCCATACTGTCATAAAAACACCTAAAAAGCATATCTCTACCAACAACAAATTGTGATCAGGAGCGGGCGTATTTATGGCCGGACCATATCTCAAGAGCGGCGAAACGATCGTCCTTACCACGGATCGGGTGCTTATCGGTGAGAAGGAGTACGATCTCATCCTCACGAGCCACCGCCTTGCCCTCGTGGACAGCGACCATGCCCGGGACCAGCCGCAGGTGATCCCGTTTGCCACTATCCTCTCGGTAAAAGGAGGAAAGACGCCGGCGCACGAACCGCTCATCACGCTGGTTCTCATCGATCCGGTCGGTGTCGAAGATTCGACCACTCTCGAAATGATCTTCTCCCAGCAGCCGTACGAGGACCGGAACAGGGAATGCGAGCTCTGGGTCAGGAAGCTTATCGAGCATATCGTATCCGATCGCCATGAGATTCCACAGGGAACCACCGTACAGCAGCCGGCAAAAACGCAGGTGAGAGGTCCCACGGTGCGGCGGTGGGTCGCACCCGACAAGCCCGGACCGCATACCACCGTGGGCCGGAATAACAGGAATAAATCGGAAGAGATCCTGTCTGCCCTCCAGAACAGTTCGTGGAATGAAGAAAAACCGGAGGGTCCCGGTTCATGGAACGAAGATTCTGCAGGGGAACCGGAAACCTGGGAAGAACCGGCTGGATCACGGGAACAGTCCGAAAATAATGTACTGAACGAAGAACCGGAAGCGCCGGTCAAAGAAGAGCCCAGTCCCTCCCCCGGGAACGATGAGGGGAAAACAGCACCAGAATCCGGGGAAGAGCCGGCCGGATCCCGGGAACAGTCCGAAAATAATCCGCTGCCTGAAGAAACCGGTGAACCGGTGCCGGAACCCAAAACAGAACAGTATGATGCTCCTCTGGAAGAGTCCGTGCAGGATACCGTAGCAGAAACCACAGTAACGGAAGAGGAACCGGTTGTTGAGGCAACAGTCCAGAACGAGATCCCCCCGACTCCCGCAGACAAGGAAGCGGCACCGTTGCCGGCAGAGCCGAAATCTGCCGCTGCCGAATCCGCCCCACCGGTCCCTTCCCTTGACGACAAGCAGCGCCTGATGGCAGAAGACGAACAGGCCCTGCTCGGGAAAGAACCGGAGGCCACGGTTCCACCGAAACCTGCTGCTGCACCCGCTGCCGAACCGGAAATACGATCCGGCCTGCCGGATACCGTGGTTTTCCCGGTTATTTCAGAGCACGCTGACAGCGGGGAAGCTTTGGAACAGAAAGAGAAAGA
>JAQWDG010000077.1 GCA_028705545.1 Methanoregula sp.
TCCGATCGGAAATGTGGGGGCGTTGAAATTTACCGGATCGAAAACCGGTTTCATCAGTTCCTTAAGATACGGTGCCTGCCGGCTGAGGTTCCCGGACTTTACCGCGCCATAATACACGATGTATGCCGGTGCCGCGCTGTCATCGTATTGAATCGTAGTGAAATATCCTGCCGTGATATTGTTCTCAAAACGCGTTGCATTTATGACTACTGTGCGGCGACCTGAACGATAGGGACTATCCTGATACGCCAATGTAAAGCGTGTTTTAAAGGAACGGCCGTACCGTTCCAGGTAAAAGGCAGAAAGAACCTCCTGTTTGTCAAAAAAGAGTTCCTTATCGGTAAACATCCAGACGATCGTGAGATACAGATCGTCGGATCCTTCCCGCGTATGAAATACGGAACCGGTATCCGGAGAAAGATCCGGGAAGAGCGGCGGTTTCCCGTTCATCACGCTGCCCGCTTTCCTGAAAACGGTCTCATGGAGACCGTCGTTGCTAATCACGTCGTCCGTATTGAGGAATCTGTGAACCATAATGTCCGTGGGGATTTTGCCTCCGAGGGGAAGATAGACCATAGGGCCAATCAGGATTAAGATGCCGACAAGGCAGCAGAAGATGACAATTATGCCGATTAACCATTTCTTTTGCGGGATCATAGTAATCTCCCTGCCCCGACCCTGTTTACCGGATTGCAACTAAATCCGGGAAGGGGCGTTTTCCTCCCTGAATGCATCCTGCTGACAGGGGTTTATTGACCCTCCGGGAAGGTACGACCTTTTTAATAACATTTTTCATCAGATCCCGTTACCAGCCCACACAAGGTCAAAAGTCGATCCAAATGCGGAAATGTCGTCAGGAAATTCCTGACAAAATCCATTGTTTGTCGCACACCACCCGCGGGTGCCGTTGAATTCAGTGGAGAAGATGCAGTGTGGCAATCCGTCCCGGCCACCAGACTGGCTGATGACAAACTCCGATCCCGGGTGAATGGCAACCGGGCGATCGGAATAGGGCGAGAGAAAACCCGTGGAAATGTGCCAGGAATACACCGTATCGACATCTGATCCAAGGATTACCGACGATCCGAACAGGCCTTTGAGTCCAAGATAGTCATACCACGGGACAGGTTGGGGTGCCCGGGCGGGATTTTCCATGGCCTCAAATGTTGTCGATCCGCTGGGTTCGACAAATATCGCATAGGTATCCTGCAACAGGGGATAACGTGCAGGATCCTGTGAGAAATTATACGAAAAACGCATCTCCCGGTTTTTCGCCATGTTCTTACCCTCCGGATCGGTCACGGATGAAATTACAACGAGAGTGTCGGCAGAGAAGTAATCCTTTGTCCGGTCGGATTCATCGTTGTCCCAGTAAACAGAAGTCTGGCTGCATACCCGGGCAATCCCCGGGTATTCCCTGACAACAGTATCCTTTGAGCGCACAATACCCCGTGGCGGGTATCTTCCTGCATCAGCGGCATGAATTGCTCCCAGTAGTTCGGGGTCCGGCCCGGAGGAGTTGCCAGAGAGAAAACTTTGACAGGTATCACCGGTACTGGCCGACCGGGGCGATCCTGACGGCCCGAAAATCTCTGTAAACGTTTCGGTTTCGCCCGTGGGAAAGATCGTGAACGAATGCCGCACGACCCGTTCGTTATCGGAGGAGTTCGGCAGAGCCGCTACGATGTACCCGGAGACGTTCTGTCCCAAGGCGGATTGTGAAAATGAGTTTATTAATTCTGACGTGTGTCCGTCAATTTCCTGTTTTGAGCAATTCAGGTTTCCTGTGACACCACAGGAATATGTCCATGAAAGGTCACCAGGCACGATTTCTGGTTGCGTATCAACGGCGTTGACGGAGATTACCATCAAGAGTACGATGAGCGGCACGACCAGAATCTTTCTCATGCAATCAGCGCTGTCCGGATTTTTGCATCTCTTCCAGCTGCCGCTCGATCTTTTCAACACTCTGCCGGATTGCGGACAGCGTCTCGATCACGTACCAGGCAGCAAGGATCAGAAGAAAAACTGCGATAACGCAGAATGCAAGGAACCACTGGTATGATACTATTCCGAACAGGGCGATCATCGCACAGATGATCGTGAGAGCGATAAGCCGGTTACGTTCCATGGGTATGCAAACCTCTCGGATATGGATATGCGATCAGATTTTCATCGGGATCGGTATTTCTGTCACGTAAAATGATCTTCCGATATCCGTGATCTGTCTTCTTATCCCGCTCTTATAAATGATTTCTGACCATTCCCTTTACACGAAAATCAAAACCCCGATTAATTTTGCAGGGACGGGGGGGATTTCCGTACAGGAAAGCGGCATCTTCTTGCAGCATCCTCAGTTGCCGACCCATTTGGAAATATTGTGGCGACGAGAGTTCAGTACCACCAGTCCGGACCGGCGCTATACCTGTGGCAAAGAGATGATGACCTGTTTTGGGAGTGCAGCCCAGGTGGCAGGAGACTTACGATCCGGTATACTGGTTTCTCCGACGGTGACTCCGGATCAGGATCCCGGTTTTTCCCGGTCCGGCATGTCAGTTTCGCAAAAAAGCAAGCAGGTTTTTGGATTTATTATGGACATCCCTGGAAATTTACGCCGAAGAATTGCCAATGCTCCCCAAGCTTATTTGGGCTTGTTTGGGCCCACGATAATTTACCGGATGGGCTCCTGTATGCCGGATGAAATGAGGGCCGGTTTTTCGGGACCGATCCAAACAGGGGAAGAACTGTCCCGGGCACTATCGTTTTACGTGCGGTATCCATTACGACGGCCCCTTCCCGCGGCGTATTGCGATATATCCGATGCCGATAAGTGCAAGGGTAATGACAATGCCCGCCGCAAAAATATCCGTCACGTTACCGGTACCTTCTGGTGGCAGCGGGGCACCGCGATCTTCGATAACCGGGAAATAATACACTGTGTCTATCGAACGCGACCAGGTCTCGTTGGCGTTGATGATCCAGACCGCGGCGATTTGGAACGGGCTTTCGCGCCCTGCGGATTTCCGAATAGAGAAAACCAGTTGTTTCCCACAGGAATTTGCCGGGGCGAGGTGGGCGGATTTATACTCTGCATCTATTTGTTCTTCGTGCCAGGTGCCGACACCGCATTCCCGGATAAATCCCATGATTTCGGTATTGTCCTTCACGGTCGGGTACATGTTCGTGAGAACTTCTTCCGGTGCCCCGCCCATGCCGGGATATACCGGTGTAGTGTTTGCCGCGGATACCGCTCCAAAAAGTACCGTGGTTCCGATGACGAGGACAATGACAAGTGCAAATGTTTTCATGATAATCAAAATTCTCTTATCCGGGCAGTTCCCCAAACGGCACGGCACTTTTTATCACTTCGGATTGCGGGGCAATAACGATCAGATCCTCATTGCGATCCCGACAGTTCTTGGGAGGTAACCGATATCGTTTCATGACTCCGCCCCCCGAATACTGACCGGTGTGAGATCTATTACCGAACAGGATACTGAGTTTTTATTGGAAGGAGATTGGATATCGATGACTGCTACTGTCGTGGGACCGAGATCCATTCTTTCCTGCGATGGACCGGCCCCGTCAACAGAAATTGTGAAAGTAAACTTTTGGAATGAATCCGGTGACGGGATTGCTGAAGATAGCTGTTCCCGTGGAGATAACATGAACGTCTCCTTAAAAAAATCCTCATCGGTGGCATTTGAAACGGATATCAGGACCGTATGGTTCCGGGCGGGATCCTGATTTTCTATCATGTAGAGCGGGAGCGGATCCGGTCCGGCATTTGTCGTGCCGGTAAGAACGGGCGCTAAAAAGACGATGAGTCCCCCGGTTACGGCTACCGCACACAAAATGAGCAGCAGTCTGGCGGCATTCATCCGGTTGTTTTTTTCTTTTTCCATCGGCAATCCTCTTTTTAATCGTTAAGGTACCTCACGATCCGGTGCGCAACATACACACAGAACGCGGCAGCGAGTGCTAATCCCACCAGGGTCATTATCCCAAGAACCGGTTTGTCGTACGGCAGGTATACCGCGTGACCGGTGAACACCGAAAACACCGTCACGGCTCCTTTAAACATACCGAAAAAGATCATCATGACAATAATAAATGGCGACACCGGCAGCAGCGCGGCAAAGGACGGTTCGAACGCAATGGCAGCAGCAGTCACAAAGACAAGGAACAGGACGATAAATACGCCAACGAACCGGGCCCGCTTCTTCTTCTCGCTTTCCGGAAGGACAAGGTACCTGCGCGTTGCATACACAAAACCAACAAGCGTCATGCAGTTCCAGAGACCGTGCGCAAGCAGCCGGGCCGGCTTCACGCTCCCCCGGGAAAAGACCAAAAGCCCGGCAAGGAGCGCTGCGAGAACAGAGAAAATAATGTACAGTCCGATCCCGATCAGCGGGTAACACGCAATTATCCGCGAGAGGATAGAAACCTCCGGAGGGGCAGTGTTGTCGAACCAGAGATCGTCTGTGTATTCCTCGGCGGGCACGGCAAGCAGGATCTTGGTGTAGGCAAACGGTTTTTTATCATCCTGACCGTTGAAGAAATCCTTAAGGGATGCCGGCGGGGAGTACGTGTCCTGCTCCAGATATGACACGGATGCCCTTGAGCCGGTATTCCCCGGAAAAACCGGCGTGACATAACCGTTTGCAGTCAGGATGAGCGGAACCGTACGGTTCCCGTACACCCGGGTGGGCTTGAGCGGGAAATAGATACGGTCTGTCGGGAAACGGACAAAAACTCCAAGCGCGTCGTCCGATCCGCTTTCCGTATAGACCGGCCCGGAGATCCCCGGCGACCGGGACGGGAACTGCTCCCGGTATTTTGTCACATTCTCTACGGACGTGACAACAAAGGAATAGTCCTTTGTAATGTAGTCGTCCAGCATCGCAAAGGAGCCGTCCGGGAGCGACAGGTTCTTCGAAGCGAGATACCCGGCAAGGGCGCCAGCGTTTTTTGCCGAGACAACTTCCGAGTGCAACCCGCTTTTGTCCACCTGTTCCCAGACCACGACATCGCCGGAAGCTGAAGGAGGTGCACCGGCAGCAAATCCTGACGGCCAGCCCGCAGCGGCAAGAAGGAAAACCGGAGTCGTGAGCGGGAACGTGGCATACGATGCCGATGCAACAGCAACAGTACCTACCGTCATCGCATATTTATCGGAGATGGAAGTCCCGTCATAGGTGGGAAATCCTCCGATCACATCAATTTTCACATCCTGCGGACCAGTGGGGACCGGGAAGATCCAGACGCTTTGGCTGCCCTGCTGCTGCCAGTCCAGCGAAACGGAAAGGAGCAGATTCTCGTATCCGTTCTCATAATAGATTGCACCGGCCTGATCGTTCTCCGGCTGGAGGAGCATCATGTCCGGGTCGCCAAGGAACGTCATGCCGTCTGCCGTTACGGCCGGGACAAGTATTGCAAAGAGGAGAAGAGCGATCGCAAAATGCCGGCATTGCCTGTTGTTACTATACATGCGGCCTCACGCGCCCTCCATAACCCGGCTGGCCCGACAGGTTGTTGCCCGGCATAGCATAGAATCCAATAGCGGAATGATAACGTCCTCCCGGAACGCACATGCATTTGAATAAACGGTCATCGCGAACAGGCATCCGGACAGGTTTTTCTGATCCGGGGTATTTACATTCTCTCGCCCGTTTGTTTACCGGTTGGATCCGGGATTGTTGAGGATATGGACTGCGGCATACCGACAGCATTTTTACGGTCGGGCAGTGGCGTTCAGCACGTCCTGCCAGGCCGGGCTTGAAAGGTTCGGGTACGGGCCACTGCCCGAGGAAAAGAACCCGTTTGCATACTGCCAGCCGTTCGCATTCCCGGTATTGAACCAGATGTACGTGTCGGCATACTCATTCTGCCGCTGTTGCCCGCCAGCTTCCCACCGGTTCATGATAAGATCCTGCGAATACACGTTTACCCATGCAGTCGGCGATGCGGAATAATTTGCATAAATTGCCGTTTTCTGTTTGATCACAACGGAATGATACCTGACCAGCGTTGGATCTTTTGAGGAGACAAGGGCCGGTGTTTTTGGGGAGAAATTTACTTTTTGCAGGATGACGGATTCATTACCTATCGGGGTGACCGTATCGGCATAGTCAAGCGGCGAGGCGAGCACGGTCTTGTTCTCATAAAAAAAGAAGAACTGGGCGCCGAACGTCTCGTTCGGGTACAGCCGGTCGGCCGTGACCTTAAGGTAGAGAGGTTCGGTATCGATCCCGGGCACTCTCCAGTCGGGGTCAGCACCCGGAGGGAACCGGACAAATTCCGATGAATAATTTTCGGATGCAAAATAATTTTCTGTCAGCACGAGCGGCCCTGCCATAGGTACGCCGTTTTTTTGCGGGAGCGGGAGGTAGAACGTCACATTGTAGAGCGGTTCGGTCGAAAGAATCTGAAGCTTGTAGTCCGTGTTTGTGGAGAAGGATCGGGGCGTGGGATCGAATATGCATCCCGCAGCGGTAATGAGGATGACCGTACAGATCAGGACAATGCATATCGCCGGGTAACAGGATATTTCCCCCATGAACAAAGTATCGGCCGCTGGTGAAGATAAAAATGGCGAAGTGTTTTTCTCTCGAACGTACAGAATGAAATTACCGGTATCCAGAAAGTCCGGATCGCAAATGCCCGGGTTTTATTGCCCGGGAACTGCGATCCGGTAAACAGGAAAATCCATGACAATAACAAACCGTGAGGCATTGCTCAATTCCGGTGCAATCCTGCTCCTGGCTGCAACCGTCCTCTTCTTTATGGGGGTCTATATGTCGGGAGCTTTTTCCCTGTTTACGGCCCTGAGATCCGGAATGTCCATTCTCCTTTTCATGGCTGCGGTCTGTGTCATCTTCGGCATATACTGCTGGCTCAAGGCGTTTATGGTAAAAGATGACTGATCCTGGAAATCCTGTTTTGATCCGCGTGCCGCAAACACAGATCATAATCCTCAAGACCCCTTCACCACACATATTCTTTTATGGACACTGACAGGCTCGGCATTATCATTACGGCAGCCTGCCTGATCTTCCTCTTTTTTGCCGTGCCCATGTCCGGCCTTTTAAACAACGGGTATGTAGTAACGCCGGCAACGGATGCGGATATCGCAGCGGCAGAAACGGACTCCTCTGGTGCGGATCCCGTAGAAGTCACATTCTGGGAACTCCCGCCCCGGGTGATACTGATCGATATAGTCATGTCAGTCTCTCCACTCCTTCTCTACCCGCTGGAACTCTTCTTTTTTGTCAAAATGTTCGGGTATCTCGGTTACCGGAAAATTACTGCTGCAAGCGTACTCACGAACGCAACGCGCCAGAAAATTTTTGATACTATTTCGGCAAACCCCGGTATTTATTTCACGGGCATTGCCGAGAAGACCGGGACCGCCCGAAGCACGCTCCGCTACCACCTTGCACTCCTGAAACTTACCGGAAAGATCACGGCATTTTCATCGGGATCCGATATCCGGTATTTCGAGAATTCCGGAAAATTTTCCGAAACCGAACAGAAAATCCTCGCTCTTTTGCACAACGGCAGGGACCGGATCATCTGCGAGTACCTGATCCGGAACCCGGCAACAACGCG
>JAQWDG010000078.1 GCA_028705545.1 Methanoregula sp.
AAGTGGTAGCATTCTTTTTGGAGGGAAATCCCCCGATTATGGTAAAATGCGAGGAAGTCTTTGACAAAGAGCCGGAGGGAATACCCCTGCTCGACCTGCCTGCCACGGGCTCCGGCCCGGTGAGGATTTGGCTGGGAACCCGGTAACCGGCACCCTGCGGGCCGTCCCGGCAAAAAGAAGCCGGGATACATACCGTTTTTTAAAAGAGCGGCGTCTTTCGGGATTTACCCGATTGTCCGAACAGCAATACCCGGAGATCCCCCGGCAGCACCCGGTCCCGGGATATCCTCAGGTCTCTTTGGCCGCGGCCCGGTAACCGAAGGGGCTGCCTGATCATAAGAAAAAAAAAGATCCGGACCGAAGATCCCCGCCCGGTCTCCTCACTCATCGTCCTGGGACGGACCGTCGATCTCTTCCTCGTACGTGAACACGTCGTCGATCCCGACACCGAATACATTTGCGATACGGAACCCCAGCTTTATCGAAGGGCAGTACTTCCCTTTCTCCATGGAAATGATCGTATTCCGGGTGACCCCAATCCGCTCGGCAAGCTGCTCCTGCGTCATATCCTTCTCTGCCCGGAGTACCCTGATGCGGTTTTTCATGGTTCTGGAGTTTTAGTACTTTTTGTTATAATACAAATAAAAAGCGCCGTACGTGACGAGAATGACCGCAAGAATGCCGCCGATGGTCATACCCACGAGGCCTTTCTGCTCGTTCTCTAAAAACGCCTCGTTCCGGAACTGGCAGTATACCCGTGCCTCGTCCTCGTTCATGGCGTGGATGTCCCGGATCGTAATCGTGCGGATCAGGTTCTCGGGCGTCTCGGGGCTGCCCGCCCTGTAGAGGTTGATGACCATGGAGTTCGTGCCGTTTCCGCTCGAGTACACGCTCCCCGTGATTTTCGGGGTTAAGGTATCGCTGACCGTAAACGACAGGAAAATAACGGCTGCAATTACGCTTGCGATAACAGCGACTTCGAGGGTGCGGAGCGCTGCCTGCGAATAGATCTTCCTCTCCCGCTCATCGGCAATCACTTCCTCTACGTTCCTCCGGCAGGCAAGAACAACAATCACGCCGAGCGGGATCGCGACTACCGGAACAAGGAAATTTCCCGCCGCTATCGACCAGCCGATCATTGCAGCGACCAGGACCGCGACAAGGAACGTACAGAGAAGGCAGGTAAATCGTTTCATGGTGCATCATTCCGAACGGAAAATATTTTCGAACTGGACAGATTCCCGTAGATCATAACATGCTTTGCCAGATCATAGTCATTATTGCTGACATTTATCTGGTACTGGCCCGGGCTGAACTTGTAAGTTTCAAGTGTAAACGACCAGAGATTGTATTTCCCGCGCCCCTTCGTAACAGATACTCCCCCTGTTACTCCGGCAAAGACTGCAGCCTCCGAGAGAGAACGGTTCATGTCCGTTTCCCGTGCATCCGTGGAGATACTGTATCCGGTTTCAAACGAAGCGGGGTAGACCTCCACCAGGAGATCTCCTCCCGCCGGAAGGCTCGTGGTCCCTGTTATGACCGTGATGTTGTTTACCGTAATTTCGGGAAGGGCATCGATCGTGATAAATCCCGGGGAAGCCCGGGTGTCGGTTGTGTTGGATGATATATCGAATTCAGCGGATGCGGAGAGTGCCCCGACACGAGACGTGTCCCCGTCCGGGTTTTCGGTGACCTGCATCCCGTACCGGCCTGGTTGGATCATGCCGGCACCGGGCCGGATATCCCACCGGTTGATCCCTTCTGTCCCTTCGGTGACCGGTGTCGTGCCGCTGTATGCTGCGGTACTGCCGGGAGTCCCGTCAGCCAGCGAATATATGCTCCATACAAGCGGTGTGCCGGGGGCGAGGCTGGTTATGCCGGAAACGGAGAGGTTATCCTGCGTCTGCCCGAAAGGAACCGGGTTTATCCGGATGAACCGGGGGGCGGCGGGAACTTTTTTCTGGATCGTTCCTGCCCCGGCCTGTCCGTCTCCCACGGTGAAATATGCCGTCGCGATGGGATCGCTTAAGATCCAGGTGTAGTTTTTATCGACGGTAAATGTCACAAGGCTGACCCGGTAATCCCCGGGCTGCAGGGTGGAGATGCCAAATACGCTCCTCCAGCTGTTCCGCCCGCCGTCCCTGGCAGTTATCGCGGCATCGGTCTTTACTGCCAGTTCTCTCGTATTATTCTCCCGGGAGGAGCCGGTGCTGGCAGACACAAGTACCCCCAATTGCGTATCTTCCGGAAGGGAGGTTGTCCCGGTCAGGATCATCATGTTGTTCTGGTCGACGGTTGCTTCGGTGATGGGATTGATCGTGGTTGCAACAGGCACGAAGGGGAAGGGATACGGGCTCGTGCATATGCCAATAAAGATAGCTGCGAGAAGCAGGGCCGAGACGATTCCCGCATAGGTAAGGTATTTCTTTTTCATAATCTTCTCCTGTGCGATATGCCGGGTGGGGCAGCGGCACCGGGGCAGGTGCCTTTCCTGCGGGCAGTAACCTCCGTAACCATGGGTTATGCCCCCGTACCGGCCGGTACATCCTGAACGACAAGGAAGGATGAACCGGATACATTCCCGATATCGTACGTTTTCGCTGTCTGGTTTTCTTTTGTCGTTGCAACGACCACTTCGTACCGGTCGGGGATAAACTCGGTAGTGTCGAGGGCAAATGACCAGGTGTTGGAACTTCCCGTCCCGGGCAGTACCCCGATGAGCCCTGAACGGGTGAGGCCGGCCTGCGTTGCCTGTGTGCCTGTTTTAGAGTCGATGGTAAAGACCGAGATATCGGACTGCTGGACGACCATATAGAGGAGTTCGGTATCGTTCGGGAGATTTGTTGTCCCGTTTACGAGCAGCTTCTCTCCGCGGACGACCGTGCCGGGCGGGTTAACCGAAATGTATTCGGTCCGGTTCCCGTCACCGGCTGAAACATGCGAAGGGGAAAGATCCGTTCCGGTCAGCCGGAGCCGGGATGAGGCAAGGAGGCTTCCTCTCGAAGGGGTCAGGTTTTCCGTGGTTAAGGAATAGGCATTCACGGTATAGTCCCCCGGGGGGATGCCTGAGGTATCCAGTGCTCCCGACCAGGTATTCGAGAGCCCGGTGCCCCGGACAATATAGGCATCGGTCGAGCCGGCACGGACGGATTTTCCGGAACCAGAGGGAAACGTGAAAACAACCAGGTCGAGCCTCGTACCGGCGGGGAGATTTGTCGTTCCCGTGATGACTACGAGGTCCCCGACGGCATGATCCGTGACCGGGTCGATGGCCGCTGTGGGAAAGACGGTAAAGGTGCCGGTCAGGAGGATGCAGATAAAAATGACTGCAAGTATTACCACAGAGACGATACCGGCTACGGTAAGGTACTGTTTTTTCATAAGTCCCTCATGTAATGTATTTTGTGCATATGGCAAAAAAGTTTTTACCTTTTTTTCTCTGCCGTTCAGTGTTTCGGTCTATCTCCACCCATTTAGTTCGTAGGTGAACAACAGGCCTTTATCGTGGTCTTCAAGTACCCATTTGACCGGTATCGGTACACCGCGTGCAAACCAGTACGTGATCGTGGTATTTTTACTATAGTCCGGATCGTCCGTGATTTTCTGGAAATATTTCATCGCATCCGGGTACGTGCCTGCAGGGACGGTAATGGAATCGGTACCGATGTAGGTGTATGCGGGCGAAAATATCGTACCCGTACAGTCCGGCGTTCCCCGGTTCATGTCCGCCGGGGGATAATCCCGGTCTTCCAGCAGGCTGCCATCTTTAATTACCCGGCGGTGCATGGACTGCATGTTCCCATAGGTATCATAATACATATCGTCCATCGTGGCGTCCCATATCCCTTCAGTATCTCCCTCTACGTGGAGCCCATAGGTATGGTTCTCATGAATCACCGACAGACCGTTATTCATTTCCACGGTTTTTGTCACTCGCGAGGTACCAGAGGAATCGGGAAGACCTTTGATCTGTTGGGAATACTCGTATTCCTCCCAGTTCAGGGAAGGCGTGCCAAGCAGGTCTGCCTTACTCACGAGTGTCTCGGGAGCCGGGGGCAGTGCCGTTTTCCCTGATGACGAATAGGATTCCGGTACCCATGTCCACGGGTTGAGCGGAGGGTACGCGCAGGCCGGGATGGTGGGAACCGGGGATACCGTATCTGTCTGGCGGGCAGTTGAAAGTGCGGTCGGTGGCGTTACCGGGGATTGTCCGCCCTGGCCGGCAGAGCGGGTATCCGTACAGCCTGCAGCAATCAGGGTTGCGATGACGATAATCAGGAGAATACAGGCAATGCCCTTACGGAATCTCTGTTGTTGTTTCATGGTGTCTCACGGGGAGATTTTTTGGTTTTGTTTTCATTACGGAATGGTGAAACCGACAGATCTATACAAAAATGACGGGGTGCCGGGATGCTGGTACCGATCCTGTTTCCCGGATCCCCGTCATTTGGAAAAACCTGAGAGGTAGCTTACAGCGGTGGGTATAGTGCCTAATTCAGGGTAAAATACGTGTATCCTGCAAGAGTCCCGGTGGACGGGTCAGCATTGCCGTTTAAGGAGGCAACGATGACAACATACTTCCCGGCTTTCATGTCTTTTGTATCCACGTCCAGCGATACTGTGTTTGACGCCCCGTTACCTTTTTCGACATGATTGTTGGCCATGATGCCGATCTGTGCGTTCAGGTCGACGCCGGTGGGCGTTGTTCCCGGATCCGGGATGATCTCCCAGAACAGGCCGGTATCCGCGGCAAGCGTTGTGGTTCCGGTTATGGTAAATTTGTCCCCGGCGTCCCTGTCGCTGATGGGATCAAACGAAAGTAATTTTGCAGAAGATGCCTGCGTGAGTGCAGGCTGCGTGGTTGCCGGTAGTGCGGTGGTCTTTGCTGCCGTGCCCGCAGCCGCTTGTCCGCCCTGCGGGCTGTTCGTAGATGCAGACTGGCTTTGTCTGGCGGATGCCGAATCCGTACAGCCTGCGATAAGTATGGTCGCAACAGCGACGATCAGGATGAGGCTGGCAACCCTGATCCCGGTTTTCTGTTGAAGTTTTATAAATTCTCCTCAAGGGATTTTGTGCGTTTTTCTCCTCCCAACACACAAGGAGAGTATCCGACGGATCTTTCTCGCGAGTATGGCTGACAGGACCGTCCGGGTCGATGCGCTTTTGCTTTGCCGTGTCGGCCGGTTCCTGTGTGCCCGTCTCCGGGAAAAAAGGGAAGGGTGTCTTCTCGTGGTGTGCATACGCGGCCTACGTTACGGTGAAGAACGCGGTTGCGATCGGTTTTTCCACATCAAATTCGCCATCTTTCATGACACCGGCAAGGGCTACCCATTTTCCTGCGGGCATCTGGTTCATGTCAGCTGCAAACGAAACCCGGTTTGTTGTGCCGCTGCCCTTCGTGACCATGTTGCTTCCCGCAAGACCTGTGGCAGTCATATTGATCCCGGTCACGGCAGTTCCCGTATCCGGCATGACCTGCCAGAGCAGGGTGGTGCCGACAGGCAAACTGGTTGTCCCGGTAATGAGGAACTGGTCTCCCACAGCCCGGTCGCCGATCGAATTCAGGATAATGAGATCGCTCTCCGTGGGGGTAACCTGTACCGGTGTATCCGTTCCCAGGAAGGATCCACCCAGAACAAAGGTTGTCACTCCATGAACCGATCCCGCCATGTAGTTCCCTTTTGCCGGATCGCCGGTCATTTCGGTAACGTTAACGGTCAGGGTGCCCGGGTGAAAAGCGGAGGTATCCACCGGTATAGAGTAGCGGTTCACTCCCCCGGTACCTGCATTCACGACTGCATTGCTGGCGAAATTTCCTGCCGTGACCACCACGCTTGTGCCGGCAGCCAGGTTGGTCGAACCGCTGACCACGAGGAGATCGCCGGTTGTCTTTTCAGAGATCGGATCGATCCGGATGTATCCGGTACTGCTGGTGCCGGAAAGGATGTAGAATATCGCCGAGCCGGTCCACCCGCTGTCACCGGACCCGGTGCCGGAGCCTTTGGATGAGACAACGATGATGTGTTCCGCCGGGGAAAGTGTTTGGGTGTCAAGTGTCACCGAGAAGCGGTTGCCATTCTCGTTTCCTTTAATGACGGTAATTTCCGTGGATTTTTCCGGGTTCTGGTAATCACGGAGGAATGTTTCCGTATCGGTGGATGCAGGAACAACCTTCACGCTGAGAGCTGTCCCGACCGGGAGACTGGTCGAACCGGTCACGGTTAGAGTTGTCCCTTGGATCGTGTCGGATATGGGATCGATCACGATGCCGTTTACCGCAGATGTACCGGCAGTGCCGGAAAGAATGTTGAAGATCGCTGATCCGGTCCATCCGCTGTCACCGGACCCGGTGCCGGAGCCTTTGGATGAGACAACGATGATGTGTTCCGCCGGGGAAAGTGTTTGGGTGTCAAGTGTCACCGAGAAGCGGTTGTCGGTCCCGTCTCCTTTAATAACGGTAATTTCTGTGGATTTTTCCGGGTTCTGGTAGTCGCGGAGGAACGTTTCCGTATCGGTGGATGCGGGAACAACCTTCACGCTGAGATCCGTCCCGACCGGGAGGCTGGTCCTGCCGGTCACGGTAAGGGAAGTTCCCTGGGTCGTGTCGGGAATCTGATCGATCATGATGCCGTTTACCGCAGATGCACCTGCTGCCGCTGACGAGGCGGTGGTTTTACCTGCTGCTGCATGGAGGGTAAACGTAGTGGAACTGAACGTGTCGCCCGTGGCAAAATTCCCCTTCTTTATATCCCCGGTGAGGACTGATGCGTTCACGAGATATTCCATCGGAACGAATACGGAGGTGTTGACCTCCATCGACCAGGTGTTGATCCCGCCAAAGCCGGACGTGACATCAGCGGTACCGATGGCGCCGCTGAACTCACCGGTATCGCTGGCATGTTCCTCGAAGGACTTCGGATAGATCTCTACCATGAGTTCTGTCCCGACAGGAAGGTTCGTTGTACCGGTAACGGCAAATACGTCGCCTGTATTCTTATCGCTCACCGGGTCAACGGAAATAAACTGCGTGAATACTGAGTATCCGCTGACCATGCCAACGCATATGACGATGGCAATAACGCCGACAGCAACAACGCTGCCGAGTGCAAGGGTCTGGTGTTTCATAAGACCTCATGCACAATTTATTGTGCATTGTGTATAAACTTTTTGGCATTTTGCAAAAATATATTTGCGTTTTATGCAGCAGAGCGCCTTTCTGGTACCTCCATCATTCACAAAAACGGGATGTCCGGCTCCTGCGGTCGCCCGGTACCTGATGCTGAATCCATAATCTAAAAAAACCGGTCCCGGAAAAATCCCTGGCTCTGGTAAAGTGCAGCGATGGGGTTATGGCCGAGGGCCCGGTCTTTTACGATGAGCGGCGTTGTCTCTGCCCTGCTGTATCGGAGGAACAGGATATCGTGCCCTACGCAGAGCCCGACCATGATGTTTAAGTCTGTCTCTTCCCGGTTGAGGATCTCGGCCTGAAGGATCGGGTTGCAGAAGATCTCCCCGGGCATCTCCAGTTCCCGTGGGTTTACTTCCCCGCAGAGACAGGAGAGGGAGACAACTTCAAACCCGCTGTGTTCAAGGATGTCTGAGAGCAGCT
>JAQWDG010000079.1:0-5538 GCA_028705545.1 Methanoregula sp.
GCGCTGTCGGAAGAAGAATGCCGGAGCCTTGTCGCGGCGCTGGACAACCGCGTCTTTTTAGCGGAGGCAAAAGAGGAGATGGCACGGAGGCTTCTGCATGCTCTGGACTGAAAAGTACCGCCCGGCAGCGCTTGGCGACATAAAAGGCCAGGACCGGATTGTCGCTATCCTTTCCTCCTGCGCATCTGCCGGGACCGTCCCGCACCTGATGCTCACCGGCCCACACGGGACCGGCAAGAGCGCGGCGATCCGCTGTTTTGCCCGCGAGCTGTACGGCGAGAACTACGAGACCAACACCACGATCTTCCAGACCTCCGACCTCTTTTTGCAGGGAAAAAAAATGCTCGAAGAGGACGAGCGTTACGCTCACCTGTACCAGAAAGGCCAGAGCCTTATTGTGAACTTCAAGCACATCCTCAAGTGGTATGCCTCGATCCGCCCGCTCGATGCGGACTTCAAGCTGATGGTCTTTGAGGACGCGCACGCCCTCACCCGCGATGCCCAGCAGGGCCTGCGCCGGATCATGGAGCGGTACAGCGGCACCTGCCGGTTTGTCTTTACCACCACCAACCCGAGCGCGATCATCCCCGCCATCTCGTCCCGGTGCCTGCCGCTCTTCTTTGCGCCGATCCCTTCCGATCTCCTCATCGCGCAGTTACAGGAGATCGGTGGGAAGGAACAGGGCGGGGCCGCAGCCTCCTGCACGGAAGACGACCTCGAACTGATCGCCGCGGCAGCAAAAGGAGACATGCGCCGGGCGATCCTGATGCTCCAGGTGGCATCCGAGACCGGCTCGTGCCAAAACCTTGCCGCACTCTCGCAGCCGGAGACCGCCAATGTGGCAGCATCCGCCCTGCGCCTGATCCAGTCTGGCGATATAAATGGCGGGATGCGGCAGCTTGAATCGCTGATGATCGATTACGGCCTCTCGGGCCGCGAGGTGCTTGCCGAAATCCGCGAAGCCGCACACCGCGACTACAACGACCCGGCCCTTGCCCGGGCGCTGGCAGAGGCAGACGCGCGCCTCGGGCACGCGAACAGCGAATATGTCCAGATCGATGCCTTTGCCGCGGGGATCCGGGAGATCTTTCCATGAGCGAGGTAAAGGTCGAGAAGATCCGGCAGCACTACGATGCGATTGCCGGCATCTACGACATCCATTACGACCGCCCGCGGGGCCGGTGCTACCATACCCATATCAGCACGCACGTCATGGATGCCCTCCCGAAAGGGGGCAGGCTCCTTGATATCGGCTGCGGGACCGGCCTCTTTGTCGAGAAATACGTAAAAAAAAGCGGGACTGCGGTCGGGATCGATATCAGCCGCAACATGATAAAAAAGGCCCGCGTCCGGTGCCCGGGCTCTCCTTTTACGCTCGGGACCGGTGAGGGCCTGCCGTTTCGGGACAATTCCTTTGATGCAGTTTCCAGCCTGCTTGTCTTTACCTACCTCAAAGACCCGCAGGAGATGCTTGCCGAGGCACACCGCGTTTTAAAACCCGGCGGATCGATCTCCATCTGCACGCTCGGGAAAAAACTCCTCACATCGGGGATCCCGGCCATCTACCAGATAAGCGAAAAAATCCGGGTCAGCCATGTTGTCATGAAGGATTTCGGGGAACGGTACTATGACGAAGACGAGATGTACCGGATGTTTACCGGCGCAGGTTTTTGCGACATCTCGGTCAGATGGTGCTCGTTTGCCCACATCGACATGATCGACCCGCTCTTTTCGCTTGCGCAAAGGATGGAACCGTTCATCGAGCGCCGCATCCCCCAGCTTGCTTACAATATCTGCGTGGATGCGCGAAAACCCCGGAATTGACCGACTGGGCTCTCCCCAACCTTTATCAGGCACACGGCAGAATTACATAAGGAGTTTTAAGACATGGGCAAGACAGGAACAACCCTCTGGTCACAGGTTAAGGGAGTCAAGGGGCAGATCAGGCTGGTCCCGAAAAAAGAAGGCGATCGCAAGAGCCCCGGACCCAACCAGCGGTTCAGGTCCACTATCACGTTACGCAAAGTCGACCAGGCAGCAGCCGAAGAGCAGCAGCACGGACGCGGCGGCAGGCGCAGCGGCGGACGCGGTGGGCGTGGCGGCAGGCGCGGTGGCGACCGCTCCGGCGGCTCGGGCATGAACGAATCAACGGCAAGCCCGCTCATCCGCAGGCGCATGCGCCGGGCGAAAGTCTCCGCTCTCGGAGCAAAGGCAAAATCCGGCAAATAATTTTCTTTACCCCCAGTGCCTGATCCGTGATCAGTAAAAAATGGGGCATACCCCCGCCCCACAGGCATTTTTTTTTTAAAAAAAATTCCTAAAATCCGGGGGCTGTTTTACAGGGCAGCGCCAAAAGCATAATTATCATCTATCCGTGACGACTATGGTGAATATGGATCTTCCAACCGCAGTAAAATCCTACCAGTTCGGCGAGCGGGCGAAGTCGGAACTGATCATCGTCTCCCAGCTCTGCCAGGCACTGACCGGTTTTGCCGATACCCAGAAGAGCGGCGGAAAAAAGATGCTTCTCCTCCTCATGGAACAGGTCAGGTCCGAGATCCTCTTTGCCGTCCACAGCACCGGGGACAAGGAGTTCGACCGGGCCGTGCAGGCCGTAAACGAAGCGATCTCGCTTGTGGAGAGCGACCAGCCGGACCAGGCTTCGCAGAAACTGGCCATGGCCATCAGTGCAGCAACGACGCCGGCGCAGCTCGCGTGGCAGGAACTATCGGACCATGGACTTCTCTGAATTCTCCGCGTTTCTCCTGCGCCGCTGCTCGGTACGGGAATACGAGCCGGAACCGCTGACCGATGAAGATATTCACACGATCATTGCGTCCGCGGGGTCAGCGCCGAGTGCCGGGAACCTCGAAGCATGGGACGTTGTCGTGGTAACCGACGAGGATGCCCGCCTCGCCCTTTCCGATGCGGCGTTCGGACAGTCCCACGTGGCAGGGGCACCGGCGCTCTTTGTGGTCTGTGCGAATTACGTCCGCTCGATGTCTCAGTACGGGGAACGCGGGATCCTCTATGCGGTCGAAGACGCGACCATTGCCTGTACCTACATGATGCTTGCCGCCCACGCCCGCGGGCTCTCGTCGTGCTGGACCGGGGCATTCGAAGACGACGATGTGCGGGATGTCCTCGGACTTCCGCCCCACAGCCGTCCGCTGGCAATCCTTGCCGTGGGAAAAAGCCATGCGCCGGTACAGCGGACGGAGCGCATGGATATCGAAAACCACATCCATTACAATGAATGGTAAAAGCGGGCAAAACACCTGGACGGGGATAATCAAATGCCGGACTACCTGGTAACACTGGAATCTGCATGGTACATCAAGGAAGCAAAATCTCTTGACGATGCAATCGGGATTGCAATCAGCGAAGCGGGAAAGCGCCTCAACCCCTCGGCAAAGTTTGTCGAAGTCGAAGCGGGGATGCTCTCCTGCCCGTTCTGCGACCAGCCCCTCTCAAGCGCGATCGTTGTCGCGGATACCGCGCTTGTCGGCCTCATTCTCGAAATGAGAGTGTTCCGGGCCGAATCGAAAGAGCATGCGGGCCGGATCGCAAAATCCGTGATCGGCAAGGCTCTCCGCGATGTGCCGCTGAAATTACTGGACGTGGAAGAGATATGATCCATATCGTCGGGCACACCGCAGTCGACCATATCTCCCGCGTGCCCCACCTCCCCAAGGAGAACCAGTCCACCCCGATAACCGGGCGCAGGATCTCGTATGGCGGCGGGGCGGCAAATATTGCGGCAGGAATTGCGGTCTTGGGGGAAGAGGTTACCCTCCACTCGTGTGTCGGGGATGATTTTGCCGGCAGCGATTACGAGAAGTGGATGGACAAGCTCGGCATCCACCGGCAGTTTTTTACCGTGCCCGACACGCACACCCCGACCGCGTTCATGTTCACCGACGATGCCGGCGACCAGATGACGTTTTTCGAATGGGGCGCCTCAAAAGCGTTTACAACTTCAGAAGCCCCGGCGCTTCCCCTCGTCCACATGGCAACCGCCGATCCCGAGTTCAACTGCCGGGTAGCGGAAAAGAGCGAGTTCGTCTCGTTCGACCCGGGCCAGGACGTATTCTGGTACTCTAAAGAGCAGCTCGAATCCATCCTCTCCCACTCCGACATCCTCTTTGCAAACAAGCACGAGGTAAAGAAAATGTGCGAGACGCTTTGCGTCACAAAAGAGGCGCTCATAAAAATGGTGGGAATGGCGGTCTTTACCATGAGCGGCGACGGGAGCATACTGTACACGGGAGGCAGCGAACACTTCGTCCCGGCGATCCCGGTCACGCTCTCTGATCCCACCGGCGCCGGCGACTCGTACCGGGCCGGCTTCCTCTCCGCGTACGTGCGGGGCTACAACCCCCTGACCTGCTGCCGGGTAGGGACCGTCACGGCTTCTTATGTGGTCGAACACGCCGGCTGCCAGACGCACCTGCCCGCGTGGGAGCAGATGCTCGAACGCTACCACCGGCATTTCGGGACACTGGAAGAGCCGGGGCCGCGGAGGTAATCCATGAGCGGCAGAGTGTGGGGGATATCCGGTGACCGTGCGGTCACCGGTTCCGGGAGACAGGAGGGATCCGGCAGGGCCGGGTATCCGTACGGGGGTGTCTTTTAAATGACCATGCCGGGGGATGTCAAACTCGGGCAGCTCACAAAATACCTCTTCAGCGCCCCTTCGTGGCCGGTCTCCCTGCTCATCATGATCGTCCTTGGCGTTGTCATCGACGGCGCCAGCTCCCGGGTCTGGGTCCAGCTCCCGTTCTCGGGAACCCTTGCATTTACCCTCCCGGCAATAGCGGCATTCGTGCTGACAAAACCGATCATCGATTACTCCGGTAAGACGATGACCTGGAACCGGTCGGCGCTCCTTGCGCTTGCCTGCACGGTCTTTGGCGTTATCATCACCTTTGCCTCGCTTGCCGGCGGGATCCGCTACCTTCCGCTCTTTTACGGGATCTCGCTTGGGTTTGTCTTTGGGCTGCGCCTCTTTGTCCTTGTCGCGATCTCGGACTACCGCGTCCCCCGGATGATCCTGCCGGCGATAACGCAGAGCGGCGTGGGCGTGATTGCCGGGTATTTCCTCTTCTCGCCCGGCTGGGCCGCCTTTGCCCTCATTCTCCATGTTGTCTTCGGCCTCGGGTTTGCCATCCTTGTCTGGCTGATCGAACGCCCGCTCTACCGTGCGTTCCGCATCCGCGGGCTTGCCTTTGTCAATGCATTTGTGGCAAACATGACCGACGGCTCGAAAAAGGAGATGGAGGATTTCTTCCGGGAGATCGGGGAGGAAATCTACGTGCCGCAGGTCTGCCTCTTCTTTAAGCGGACGAACAAGCGGCCGGTCCTTTTCACGGTCCCGAACCTCCACCCCGGCCCCATGGGCGAGATCGGCGGCGGCAACCTCCCGAAACTCATCCACGACAGGATGGACAAGGAAGAGACCCTCGTCCCCCACGGGTGCGCCTCGCACGATTTCAACCTTGTTTCGGAAAACGAGATCGACAAGGTGATCGAAGCAAT
>JAQWDG010000079.1:5638-7556 GCA_028705545.1 Methanoregula sp.
CCGCTCGTGATGGATACCGTCCGCGAGGCCATCGCCGATCTGGACGGGGCCGAGTGTGGCGCGACAACAGCGCAGTGCGAACACGTGGTGGTCTTTGGCTCCAACCGGATCTCGCAGCTGGCAAGCACGGTAAACGCGATGCTGATCTTTGTAGCGCCGCTCTCGCTTGCCATGCTGCTTTTAGCATTCCTGCTCTCGTTTGCGGCGTTCGTGCTGCTGGTGTAGAGCCGCGGTGCAGGCGCCATCCGGTAAAAATTCCTTTTCTTCAGGTAACCGAAGGCCCGGCATTCCATCGCCATGTACTCCGGCACATCTGCTGATGGTAATGGTACGATGAGGCGCTTTGCAGCATTTCTTAAAAACAGGACAACGCTCTTTGTGAGTGGTCATCCCGACAGCGCTTGCGACATCCCTCGGCTGGCGATGTTGTTGTCTTACCAAAATTCCTGCGTTGTGGAAATCTTTAAAAAAATAGGCTCTGTAGAAAACCGTAAGTGACCTCCTGAATTTTATTGCGAGGGGACCACGGGTGCTCGCCGCCTCGTCGGGGCTCGCCCCGTGGAGCAAATCCCTGCACGGGAAGCACAATTGAAAAATTTTTATTTGGCAGGGGGGGTCAAGGGGGGTCACCCTCGCAAATACGGTTTGGTTCAGGGGAAATGATTTCTTCAGAGCCAAAAAATAAAAACCGCTCTTGGGGGCTGCCGCCCCCGCACGCTAGAGGCATCCCCCGTTTAGCGATGATGCTGTATTACCTGTATCCCTGAATTGCCCGACAGATTGTTTTCGTGTACGGGTAATACCGAGTGCATCGCATACGCCCCCGCCCCTTCGGGAGCAGGGCTGGCGTAAGGGAGGTAGCATCATTAAAAAAGTTTTTTCCCCGAATGCAGGGTTGTGGAAAATTTTACCTCCGGTTTTGCGCAGACACAGTTGTTTTTATAGTAGTATCCCGCATGATGGATTGGTGAGAACCATGAAGATCAGTGCACGAAATATTCTCAAAGGCAAGGTAAAAGCGATCACCCCCGGAGCCGTTAACTCCGAGATCGTTATCGAACTGTCCGACGGCCAGCTTATTACCTCGATCATCACCAAGAAATCCACCGAAGCGCTCGGGCTTGCCGTAGGCAAGACTGCCTATGCAGTCATCAAGTCGAGCGAAGTCATGGTCGCGGTAGACTAATCTTTTTTTTGTTTTTGGTCCGGGACAATTCCGGACGCTGGTTACTCCCGGGTAACCGGGGTACTGTCCGTCTCTTTGAGAGGGAGAACCGTTCGGGATTCGTGGCCGTACCGAAGCTTCCTGTTTTGATTCCCACTCTCTTTTCCCTGCGGTTTTCCTCTTATTCCCGCGGAAGGCAATTTTTATCTGGGGCCGGATGAAGAAAGTAAGAGATACAACGCATCTTTTGTTTTTACCGGAGGTTTCCCATGACCAGAATACTACGACCGATCATCCTTGCACTCGTAATCCTCGCCGCATGCATCCCCCTCGTCTCGGCCTGGACCGTGGAGAGTTACACAATTAATCCCCCGGGCCCGCTGCCTCAAAATGCCCCGGTAACGGTTTCGTTTACGGTCGACTTCCCGGCAGATGCTTCTGAAATGACCTTCCCTGCCGGAAGCGATCTCGTCCTGAACACCGGGCTTGCCAAACCCGCATGGTCGTACACCATTACGACCGGTGATGGCGGGTCGTCCACGACGCCTGCGGTCTATAACCGGACCCTTGACCTGAGCAGCCTTCTGTTATCCTACAAAGGTCACGGCAGCGAAGTAATGAGCGTCACGCTCGCGGGAACTGCTCCTGCAACAGCTGCGCCCGCAAATATCACCGTCCTTGAAGTCCACGAAGTTGACAAGACCGGGACGGTTGTCACAAGCACCGCGGTCACCCGGACTGCGGATATCTCGG
>JAQWDG010000080.1 GCA_028705545.1 Methanoregula sp.
TTCCTGTTCGGCCTCGGGTTCGTGATCGTATACCGGATCCAGCTGGGAAGGGAATTCGGGGGCGCGGACCGCTGATGCATCCGGGACTGAAGGTATTTGCTCCCTGCATCGCGGGTACGGGACTTCTGCTCATCGCGAACGCTGCGATTTCGGGAGAGGGATGGCTGGTCCCGATGACGGTGATCGTGGGTGCTGCTCTCACGATGGCGGGAATCCTTATCCTGACATCCGGTAAACGGAATACCTGAGGTACGGTCAACCTTGCCCACAGGGTCATCTTTGTTCATATCCGGAAAATTACAATGTCCAATGAAGAAAGAGAAATAAAAAACGAGATAATCGTCGGTGTTGGATTCGCCCTCTTCGGTCTCTTGTGTCCGTTCTTCTGGTTAAGTCTGTTCAACGGTAATTCCGGATCCGAGACCTGGGTTTACGGGGTCCATTCTGGTTTTTTCATCGCGCTCGGGCTCGTTTTCCTGGGAAAGGGTGTGTATGACCTGAAAAGAATGCAGTCAATTTCCGTGAAGAGGGATTCCGATTCCCGTTGAAATAAAATTAAAAAATGTGGATCCGCTTGAGGATGAGCTGGACCGCAAACATCTCAGCCTCGGTTGCCGTCAGGACCATGTCAACAACCGTATTCACCACTTCAGTCGGGATCTGCGAGGGCTCGATGCCTTTCTTCCGGTACACGAAAAATTCCTGTTTGCCGAGTGTGTCCTGGAACTCCGATTTCAGGTACACGCGGACGGCTCCCTTTCCCGGCACCACGAGAAGGCAGGCGACTTTTCCGTAGTTGAGCCGCTCCATCATGAGCTTCCCGTACGTGCAGCCGTTGAAGGTTTCAAATCAGTTCCTAAATTGATCGGAAAATAGGATATCTGACTGCTGTCAGCCCAAACCGTCAGAGTCGAAACTGCGATACGAATGAAGAAATTGCAGGAATGAACCACTCATTCCTTTGGTTCTTTCTTTTCGTCCGTATTCTTCTTTGCATCGGTTTTCGGCACGATCTTTGTGCCGCAGCAACAGCACGAATCCTGCTTCCCAAAGATTTTCTCAAGGATACCTTTCTTCTCGGTCATAACCATCAATACGAATCCATAATTTAAAATTATTTTGAATTGCCCGCTCCATCATCACACAACCGCATATGAAATGCATCCGGCCCGGGTCCGAAAAAAACGACAGCCTCCGCCCCACTCCCGAGACACCACAGCGCGTTTATTACAGTTGCCTAAAAAAAGAAGTCCGACTCTTCCTTCTGGTCAGGCACGTTCCATACATTGCAGCAGCCAGCGGCCGCGCTCGGTGATCGAATAAATGATCCAGTTTCCCTGGGATTTTCTCTCAATAAGCCCGGCCTCTTTGAGACAGGTAAGGTGGTAGGAAAGTTTTGAACCGGATATCTTCATGAGCCGGTTGATGACACAGACGCAGAGCGGCTTGTCCCGGACGATGTAAAGAATAGAGAGCCGGATCGGATCGGAAAGCCCTTTGAATGTTCTGCTGTATATCTCCAGTTTCGTTTTCGCGGGGATATTGCGTGCCAGTGATTCAATGCCGCCCATGGACGCAAGATCGGCCTGAATCTGCTCCGGCAGTTCCGGTGACATGACATCGCCGGGCTCCGATATGTTACAACAGGGCTTCGACTTCTTTGACATTTCAAACTAATCTGAAATGCCAGGATATAAATATCTTGCCCGGTAATTGGAATTTCAATTAAACTTGAAATTCTGGTAAATGAGGAATTACCATGGCTCTCTGTCCCGGGTGTGTCGGATGGGGTGAAGATCCCCCTGTTTCCCGTTCATGATATAATCCGGATGCCATCCGGATTCATGATGGATTTTGCGAACACCAGCTGCACATGCATGTGCATAATCGGAGAGTCTATGAAGATTTATTATTGTATACCCGGCCGGCTTGGCCGGGATTCATTCAGTATTTACTATCGCAATTCAGGGAACGGGGGTGCCGGAAACCATGACCGTAGTCAATGATCTCTTTACCGCGGGACAGTTTTTCCTGGTTATCGCCGCGGAGCTTATCATCCTCTTTATCGGGATCAGTTTCCTTGTCGGTTTGATCCGCGAGTATGTACCGGAAGAAAAGATCAAGGCCACGCTGAAAAACCGGAAGTACGGCATAGGAAATGTCCTCGGTGCCGGTTTTGGAGCACTCACACCGTTCTGTTCCTGCTCCACCATCCCGATCCTTGTCGGCCTGCTTGATGTCGGGATTCCGTTCGGAATCGCATACTCGTTTTTAATTGCATCGCCGCTCTTAAACCCGGTCATCTTCTTTTTGCTGCTCGCACTCTTTGGCATCGTCCCGACACTCATCTATACTGCGATTACTTTTTCAATCGCCGTTATCGCAGGCATCCTTCTGGAACGTGCCGGGTATGCACGGTATGTCAAAGAGGTAACGCTCGAAAAGACCTCGTGCTGCGACTGCCATGAAGAGGGACACCCGGCATCCACGGTCCACAAAGCCCGGTTCACCCGTTCCCTCGGCTTTGCCCTTACGCTCTTTAAGCAGGTTCTTCCCTACCTGCTTCTCGGTGCCGGGATCGGGGCGTTCATTTATGGATTCATACCTGAGGACTTCATCGTGTCCCTTGCCGGTCCCCAGAACCCTCTCGCCATTCCGGTTGCAGCGGTCATCGGAGTCCCGATGTATATACGGGCCGAGACCATCATCCCGATTAGCGCGGTCCTTTTAGAGAAAGGAATGGGAATCGGGGCGGTTATGGCACTTATCATCGGCGGTGCGGGGGCGAGCATCCCCGAAGTTACGCTCCTTGCCTCGATCTTTGAAAAGCGTCTCGTTGCCGCGTTCGTAATCACGATCCTTGGGGTTGCCATCCTTGCGGGCGTGCTTTTCCAGTTCCTTGCGGCCGGGGGAATCATCACATAATTCCAAAAAAAATTTTACTGCCCCAGTCATACCCAGGGTTTCCATATCCGGTTCTGACAGGTGGCAGAAAAGTAATCTTTAATATCCGGGACATCCACAAGTTATTCAATAAAAATTGAAATGAATTGGGGGATGCCTTACGCACTGCCCCGGGTTGAATGTCTCATGACCGATCCTATTACCGGTTCACTCCTCTCAGGATGGGACACCCTCTTTGGGTACCTCTCCCAGCACGTCATCACCTGCCTAGTCCCGGCATTTTTCATTGCCGGGGCGATTGCGGCGTTCATCAAAAAGGACGCGATCCTGAAATATTTCAGTCCCGAAGCAAAGAAGACCACATCCTTTGGTATCGCATCGGTCTCGGGTACCGTGCTTGCCGTATGCAGCTGCACGATCCTCCCGATGTTTGCCGGCATCCTCAAGAAGGGAAGCGGACTTGGGCCGGCGATAACCTTCCTGTACGCCGGGCCGGCCATCAACATCCTCGCCATTATCTACACAGCGCAGGTACTTGGGATCGATCTCGGGATTGCCCGGGCCGTTGCGGCCATCGTGCTCTCGATTGCAATCGGTCTGGTCATGATGGCACTTTTCCCCGAGCACGATGCAGAGTCCACAAAGACCCATGCCGCTGACCGACGGGCGCTTCTGACAAAAGAAGCGACCCGGCCCGGCTGGGTTGTCCCGGCATTTTTTGTCTTCCTGGTTGCGATCCTCCTGGTCGCCACATCAGGGCTTGACATCTTCTCCCGGCTGCTGATCGTCTACTTCCTCTCGATGGCGGTTGCCTTCCTTTTGATCTACTACTTTACCCGCAACGAGGTCACGGACTGGGGCATGGAGATCTGGGACCTCACCAAAAAGATCTTCCCGATCCTCATTATCGGGACGTTTGCGCTGGGCGTCCTTGCCTACTTCCTGCCGGCATCGGTATTTGCGCCGTACTTCGGGGACAACTCGATCGGGGCAAACTTCCTTGCCGCATGCGTTGGTGCTATCCTCTACATGCCCACCCTGCTTGAGGTACCGGTGATCGGGACCACGCTCGGGTATCTCACGGGAGAGATGGCAAAAGGGCCGGCGCTTGCCCTGCTTCTTACCGGCCCTTCCATCAGCCTGCCAAGCCTGCTCGTGCTCTACCGGCTCATCGGCGGGAAAAAGACGCTTGCCTATGCGGGCCTGGTGATCGTCTTCTCAACGATTGCCGGGTTTATCTTTGGTAACCTGGGGCTGTGAGTACCATGGAAAACGACAAACCCTGCTGCCCGGCGGATGCACTCCGGCGGATCCGGCAGATAAAGATCAACGGGATCATGACCGGCATCACAATGCTGGACGAATGCATCGCCTACGTCCACAACCAGAACTGTTGTACGGATACGGAGATCCGGGTGGCGCTCGTAAAACGCGTCCGCATCTACAACTATATCCCAAAAAGCGTCGAGGGCCAGTACGCCGATGCACTAATGGACGAATACCGGAAGAACCGGTCAGGACAGGAGAAGATACCATGACAACAATCGAAGTACTCGGAACCGGCTGTGCAAAGTGCAAACGCCTCTTTGCCAATGCCGGGCAGGCAGTAAAAGACTTAAAGATTGCAGCGGAGGTCGTCAAAGTCGACGACCTTGACGAGATCGTGAAACGCGGCGTGATGCTGACACCGGCGCTCTTTATCAACGGCGAAATCGTTGCGGAAGGCCGGGTGCCGGACGTCAACGAGATCAAATCGATGCTTTCGGAGGGGCAGTAATGGCAGAGACCCCGAAATGCTCGTGCGGATCGAATGAGAAATCGAGGATTATTTTCCCCTGTGCCGGGCAGGCAAACACCGGGCAGCTCACCAACCTTGCCGCTCTCCAGCTGACCGAAGAGGGTTACGGGAGTATTGCCTGCGTTGCGCTGCTCGCCACCGGTGCGGAAAACCTGATAAAAAATGCGAAAAACGTTCAGGAGGTTGTTGTCCTTGACGGCTGCCCGATGCAGTGTGCAAAAAAGATTGCAGAAGCACAGGGGGTGCCGGTCGGCCAGCACCTGGTAATGACCGGACTGGGCATTGTCAAAGGGCCGTCGAAGAACTACACGGATGACGATGTCGAAACAATCGTCTCCGCGTGCTGGAAAGGGGAAGGCCGCATGAAACCGGCGGACACTACGGAAAAGAAATCCGGGGGCAAAACCAGCGGGTGCGGCTGCGGATGCGGCGGATCCTGTTAAGGGAATACCGGGGCGATCTCTCACGACATCTGAAGACGAAATCCGTGCATGGGCACAGGATTACGCGACAAAGAACGGCTGGGTGCTGAACCCGGACAATGACGTTCTCGACCGGGTGATCAAAGGGCTGGCACGCAACGAACAGAAGTTCGGACACCGGTACTGCCCGTGCCGGCTCAGATCACGGGACGAAGAGAAAGACAAGGCAATCATCTGCCCGTGCATCTACCACCAGGACGAGATCGTAAAGGACGGCCACTGCCACTGCATGCTGTATTACCGGCCCGATAAAAAAAACGGATCGAACTGATATGACCTGCGTACTTGTCACCTGCTCCGGTGTCTCGAATACCGGGAAATTAACGACCCAGGCTGCACTTGCCCTGATGCAGCGCCGGCCGGGGCACTATGTCAGAGTGGATGCAAAACAGTCTGCCGCAACGCTCGAAGCCGAGCTCTCGTATGCCGACAAAATCATCGTCATCGACGGGTGCACGGAGTGCTGTGCAATGAAAAAAATGCCTAAATCTCCGGTGGGACCACCGGTCCACATCATCGCAACCGATCTTGGGATCGAAAAAAACGGGATGGCCGAAGTACAGTTCCATGAGATAGGGATCCTTGCTGACGCAGTGAAGGATGCAGAGAACCATCCGTGAGAATACCTGGTGAGAATCCATGAAAATCGGCATTGTATCGGACGGGAAATTCGGCGACCGGGCATTTGAGATCATCAGCAAAAGATTCCCGACGGAATGGATCATGGCACACTTCCCGCAGAGCATGGTCGTTGATGATCTCGAACTGGCGCTCCCGGAGTGCGATCTTTACCTCTCGTACGTCCGGCACCCGGATGTTGCGCTTGCGGTAATCGAAAAGCAGAAACCGGTGATCCTCGGCGTCAGCTTCGGGCCCGGGTTTCTCCGGCAGGCAAAAGCGATCAATGAGAACATCGTTGCTCCGGTGACCATGTGCTCGCTTGAGGACAATACGTGGGTGCCGGAGATCAACGAATTTTCAAAGGTGTTCGGGAAACCATCGTTTGAAGTACAGGTCCGGGGCGACGGCACTATCGACAGCGTCCGGGTGATCCGGGGATCCCCGTGCGGTTCAACGGTTGAAGCAAGCGCGGAACTCCCCGGTATGCACGTCTGCGAAGATCAGCTCCGGCACTACGGCCTGCGCATCTGCCATTTCTGCCGGGCCCCACGGTTCGGGAAGACCTGCGACAAGGAGGTTTCAGGTCTCCTTCATGTCCGGGAACTGGTACGAGCGATCGCGGCCGCTGCACCGGATGCCGGTACGGCGCTGGCATCATTTACCCAAGAGATCGAAAACGAGATCGATACGAAAACGATCCGCTCATAAACCCATACCAAAAACCGGATAACTCCGGCAATCCGAGAGTATCCTGCAAAAAAGGAGAGGCCACGGACCACCATCTGACCGGCCCCGGTTCTTTTTCATAAGGGATTTACAAGAAATTTTTGATTTTTCTGATTTTTCTGAAAAATTTAAATATTTAGCAGCGGACTGATCTTAAGGAAACGTTAGCATGACCGCAAAGAAAACGGGGAAGTCCCCTGAAAAACCGGCAGCGTCTGCCTGCGGGTGCGGCACCGGTGCCGGATGCAAAATCGAAGCGGTGCTCAACATCGATGACCGTGGCCAGATGGTGATCCCAAAAGATGTCCGGGAAAAGGCCGGTATTACCACCAGCGACAAACTGGCCCTCATCAGCTGGGAGAAGAATGGCAGTGTCTGCTGCCTTGCCCTCATGAAAGTGGAGAACCTGAGCGGCGCAGTAAAAGACCTGCTCGGCCCGGTGATCCAGAAAAAGGACTAATGGTGTGATGCCAACGACAGAAAAATCTCACACGACAAAACCGGCAGGTTCCTGCTGCGGGAATGCCGCCCCGTCACCGGCAGAAGCGTGCGGCTGTTCAGGACCGGCGAACAAACACCCTGCACCGGTCATCCGGCAAACGACATCGGAGATCACGGCAAAGAACCGGTGGGACCACTTCCTTGCCCGGTGGGGCGTCAACCGGATGGGCCACATCGTCACGCCGGGCCTGTACCGGCTCGGGAACCCGAACCGAGATTCCCCAATCTTTGCGTCCGCGAACTACACACTCAGCTTCGATGCACTCCGCTCGGCACTTGCCGGCAGGGACGCGTGGATCCTTGTCATCGACACCAAAGGCATCAATGTCTGGTGCGCTGCGGGCAAAGGCACGTTTGGCACCGGCGAACTGATCCGGCGCATCGCGGTGACCGGGCTTGCGGACGTTGTTGCACACCGAAAAATCATCCTGCCCCAGCTCGGCGCCCCGGGCGTCTGCGCCCACGATGTTGCCCGGTACTCCGGCTTCTCGGTGGAATACGGCCCGGTCCGGG
>JAQWDG010000081.1 GCA_028705545.1 Methanoregula sp.
ATGGAAAAGATCGGCGAAGGGAAGACACCGCTCGGGACATACATCCTTGGGGAGATCCGGTATGATGCCGGGACCGGGGCAGTACCGGCCGGTGAGCGGGGTCGGGACCGGATCCGGTTCTCCCTGTCGGGATTCCCGCCGCGTTTTGTCATTGCGAGGCGCCGTGCGGTCTTTGGGCCGGGGACCGGTGTCATCCCCTCCGGGAGCCGGTACCTGCTCGGGCTTCTCTCCAGCCATCTTGCCGGGTTTGTCTTTGACTGCCTCGCCCGGGCAGGAAACCCGGGGGAGCCGGTCGGGGAGCTCATCGCCCGGTTCCCGGTAGCAGTCCCGGATTTCGATCTCCCTGCCGATGCTGCCCGGCACGGGCGGCTGGAAACGCTTGTGGCAGACCGGGAAATCCTTCTCCGCCAGCGTTCGCGTGCCCGGTCGGAGCGGGAACATGAAGAGATCGACCGGGAAATAGTCTCGGCTGGAAAGCAGATCGATTCGCTCGTCTATGCCATCTACGGGTTTTCCGTGGAGGAGATTGCGGTCATTGATAATATGCTGAAAAAAAGGGTACCTTAAAACGACCAGTTTTCTTCACGAAACATCCCGAAATGATCCATGGATATTATTCCCAGTTGTGAACAAACATCCGGGATTTTTTTCATATTTGCTGGATGCAGTAAAGGATTTCCGGACAGTTTTCCTTTTTCATTTGTAACGACACAAACACGGTATTTTGTTAACTTTTGTTGAGGTTGTTCTCTCATCAGCACTGCCAGCGCAACAACAAAAGGATCGGCATTGTGTAACTTATCAGATTCAGCATCTGCCATCCGCGGAAACTGCTGTAAAATTTTCTGAGTTGCCAAAATGAGTTCTTCGTCAAGATCGTAAAAAACAGAATCGTGAGCGTTTACCCAAGTGAGTAGTAAATCATACCCTTCGAGAAGTTCCTTCTTTACTTCAACAGGTGCGATGAATCGTCCAAAAACCACCAGTTCATGGACATACCGCCAGACGCTCGGAAAGATATCGGAAGGGTACTGCCGCTGTAGTTCAATAAGTGTAGATGTATCGACAATATACAGATTCTCCGATCCGGACATTCGCGACACTCACGACCTGGCCCGGAGACTCTCCAGATTCTTCATTTTTATATCCAGGTAATCCAGAGCATCGCGGCTCGTGATATACCCGAGATCGGAATTTTTCATAACAAGCGATACAAACCGCTGTCCCTTCTCGTCAAAACATTTCTTATCAAGCGGGATAGCGGGACCGCCCTTTTTGGCAGCGAGCTTCTGTTTCTCCTTCGCCCGTTCTTTTGCTGCCAGAACATCCGCCCGGATCTTATCCCGTTCTGACCTGAACTGCGCTGGTGTAATATACTTTAAGGTAAGCAGCCGCATCAGGGCGGATTCCTTACTGATCTTCAAGCGGCTTGCAATTAATGCCGCAATTCGTGAATACTGCGTTGTCCGGATAAGTGTATCAATTTCCAGTTCCTTTTTTAAGAAATCCTCGGGAACAAGAAACGCTCCGGCAAACCGGTTGCACCAGTATTCGATCCGCCTGATCTTCTTATCGGTGACTTCGCTGCTGTCCATGTTGCAGACCGCGGACTCATTTAAGAGAATGTGCCCGTACTCGTGGAAGAGCGTGAATAACTTTGCATTCGGTGCATCGGATTCATTGACAACGATCACGAACGGTTCCGCATCGGTGAGAGAGAAACCCCGTGCATCTTCCACCGGCATCTTCAGCTGGAGAACCATGATATTTTTTTGTTCGAACCATTCCCTCCATACCGGGAACAGTTTCGTCGGTGTACTCGTCCTGATCTGATCCAGCGTGACCGGCACGTCAATTCTTTCATCGTTTGCGACCGACTCCGGGTTATCAGAGATAGCCCGGTTTCTGATGCCGACCCGGAAATCCTGACTCAGGTTCTCCATCAGCTCGCGGCGGACTTTCTGTAATCTCCGGGCTTTGCGGATAGCAAGAAGCGTCTCTTTTGAAAACCCCTCGCGTACTTCCGGAAGTTTCCGGAAATCCGGGAGGGTCCTTGTTTCCTCCGGTGGTTTTGAGAGCAGGAACGCAGCAAGGGGTCGTTTGAATGCATCAGAGAGTTTTTCGACCTTCGTCAAAGGTAAAACCGGTGGTGTTTTACCCTCGCACCAGCTCCGCACGTCAGCTTCCGGGACTTCGATGCGTCTGGCGATGTCTTTTGCAGGCCACCCGGAAGTACCACACAGCCACCGAAACACATCGGGTGCAATTGATACCTCAACAGATGCGCGTGACATACTATGAGAGACTCTAGTGAGAGTTTTGTGATAATCTATTAAAAGATAACCCGGGCGCAGAGAGAAAGTGGGAAGATCGTTTTGCATTGCGCTCGTAAAACCTGTAATCCCATTTTCAGTAAGTTTTACCATTTTTATCATTTTTGCCAAAAATCTTATTTTGCCATGCGCTGCATTGTCCGGTGGAGTACAAAACAATGAAACACCCTGCCCGTCCGCATGGCAAACGTTCCCCTAAATCCGGCGTCAGCGAGCCGGTAGCGGAATACGCATCCGGTCCCGTGGTGACCATCGATGCGACCGGGCGCATGGTCCTCCCCAAAAAAATACGGGAGCATTACGGCGCCGACCGGTTCGTGGTCCGGGAAACACAAGGGCATATCGAGCTGGTCCCGGTCAAGCCCATCCGTTCGCTTTTTGGGATACTACCCGATCTGGATCTCAAAGCCATCTACCGCGATCACGACCGCGAGGTTGCAAAGGAGGATGAGGAGTGACCGGTATCCTCATCGATACATCTGCGTGGATGGAGATCTTTTGCGGCAGCCCGTGGGGACAGCGGGCGCTTGCCCGTCTTGAGAACCAATCCCCTCAGGCGATTTCGGTGCTGACCCTGTACGAACTCCAGTACCGGCTGGAACATTTGTACGGGGAGAAAAAGACCGCGACCCTGCTTGACACCGTTGTCGCAAACACCGAAGTCCTTCCTGTGGACAGCCGGATCGCGGTTGATGCCGGGCGGATCAAAGCCGGGCAGAAACGGGAGGGATCGTCAATAGGAGCGGTCGACTGCCTGATCCTTGCGACAGCGCGGGCATACCGTCTCAAAATCCTTACCGGTGACCGGCACTTTGCCGGTTTTGATGAAACGATAACGGTATAATTCGCCCCGGCAGCTCATTTTTTTAACAGGACTCCGGGTCGTGCGGAACCTGCCGTATGTTTAAAAAAAAAGGTTAAAACCGGGAAAAGAAAACGGGCCTGAAGGGATTTGAACCCTTGACCTGCGGATTAAGAGTCCGCCGCTATGCCGAACTAAGCTACAGACCCAGTTTGACCTAATAAGATGGTCAATGCCTAGGAATAAAGGTTTTGGAACTTCACACCCCCGGCAGTCCCTGAAATATCAGAGCCCGGAGAATTCCTTTATACTTACGGCAGGTACAACTTCTCCTGATATGCCTGACACCGCCGGATTTTCATCCGTCATCCCGACGAAATACTGCATCTTCGGGTGCGGGACGAACGGGTATAATATCATAGAAGAGCTCGCAAAGGAAAACGAGCGGGCAGTCATCGTTGACCGGGACGAGTCGCGCGTCCGGCACCTCCGCGACCAGAAGTACGACGCGTACGTCCGGGACATCACCGCATCCGACATGCTCGTTGGCCTCCCGCCGTTCGAGATCGCGTTTGTCATGGCCGGCGACGCGGACGCGAACCTCGCTGCGGTCCTCACCATAAAGAAGCGCTACCCGGAGGTGCAGCTGATCGCCCGGGCGGTCGACCCGGTGACCGGCCAGAAGCTCACGGCAGCCGGTGCCGACCTCGTGATCTACCCGCAGGAGATCGTTGCCCGGACCGCGGTCTTCCAGGTAAAAAAGCAGCACGCGAGCCGGGTCTCCCAGAGGCTCTTTTCGCTCCTTGCCGGCTGGGACGGCATCCTCGGGATCATCACGCACAAGAACCCGGACCCGGACGCGATTGCAAGCGCCATGGCCCTGGCGGAGATTGCACGCCACGCGAACTCGAAAACCCTCACAACCCGGATTTTTTACGAAGGAAATATCGGCCACCAGGAGAACCGGACGTTCGTGAACCTCCTCGATATCAAAATGGAGCACCTGACACCCGAGGCACTCCAGAAGTGCACGTACCTTGCGATGGTGGACTGCCCGGGCCCGGGCTCGAACAACGATGTCCCGCCCCAGACAAGGATCCACATCATCATCGACCACCACAAGGACGGCAACCAGCCTTCCGGCCAGGGAATGTTCACCGACATCCGGCCCGGCATCGGGGCGACCGCGAGCATCATGACCCAGTACCTCCAGGAGCTCAGCATCCCGGTCGACAAACGGGTTGCGACCGCCCTCCTTTACGGCATCCGGACGGACACAAAAGAGTTCAAGCGGAATGTCACTCCGCAGGACCTCGGGAACGCAGCATTCCTGCTCCCGCTCACGGATGCGGACCTGCTCGACAAGATCATGTCGCCGTCCATGTCGCAGGAGACGCTGGATGTGATAGGTAAAGCGATCCAGAACCGGAAGATCCAGAGCGGCTACCTCTTCTCGAACGTAGGTTACGTGATGAACCGCGACGCCCTTCCGCAGGCAGCCGATCTCTTAATCACGCTCGAAGGAGTGAACACGGCACTCGTGTACGGGATCACGGACACATCGATTGTCATCTCGGCCCGGAACCGGGACATCCGGCTCCATATCGGAAACGCCCTTGCCGAAGCGTTCGGGGAGATGGGCGATGCGGGCGGCCACCCGAACATGGCGGCGGCAAACCTTCCGCTCCACTACTTCGGGCACGTGGGCGACAAGACGGCGCTTCTCGATATCGTGATCGAGCCGATCCTCCTGAAGTTCAAGAACCTCGTGGGCCTCGAGAACGATGACAAAAAGAATGAGGAGTGAGGCCGTGCGGTTCTGTCCGCACCGGGCCGGGTGAGAGAATGGAGTTTGCCGCATGGGAGCCGCACTATGTTGAGATCCTCGCGTACTTCGGGTTCTCCCGCGAGGACGACGAGAAGGCGGCGGACCTGCTTGCCGGCCTCATTCCCCGCGATGATTGTGCGGCGCTTGCGGCGCTCATCAACGGCCGCGATGTCGTGGTCTGCGGGAACGCTCCGTGCCTCGCAAAGGAACTGGGCCGGATCCCGTCGGGCAGCATTGTTCTTGCGGCCGATGCAGCGGCCGATGTCCTGTACGAACACGGTATCTTGCCCGACGCGGTTTTTACCGATCTTGACGGAGCAACGGATCTCCTGCCGGAGATGAACGCGAAAGGGACGATTGTTGTCGTCCATGCGCATGGCGACAATATCCCGCTCCTGAAACACTGGGCCCGGCGCTTTACCGGCCCGGTGGTCGCAACCACGCAGAGCACCCCGCTTTTACATGTCCACAACTTCGGTGGTTTCTCGGACGGCGACCGGGCGGTCTTTGCCGCGGATGCCCTCGGGGCACGGACGATCACACTCGCGGGCTTCGATCTCGATGACAGGGATGTCGACCCGGTGAAACGGGGAAAGTTAACGTGGGCGAAAAAACTCCTCGCCCTGATCGGCCATGACTGCTGATGGCGGCCGCACTGCGGTAATCCTCGACGGATACGTAGACGAGCCCGCGTGCCTCGGCGTCCCGCCGTACGTCTCGCCGTACATCCGGACCGTTGCGGGCGTACTCGCCGACCGAGGCTATTCTCTGAAGTATTTCACCATCGACCAGCTCCGGAACGACCCGCAGATCTTTTCCATAGCAAACCGGGCCGGCGTGGTCGTGATGATCGCGGGCGTCACGGTGCCGGGGAAGTACCTGGGCGGGACGCCGGCAACGCTTACCGAGATCCAGCAGGCGGGCCACATGGTAAGGGGCCCGAAAAAACTGCTCGGGGGCCCGATAGGTTTCGGGTACGCCGGGGAGGGCGGGACAAAAGCGGTGAAGCAGGCGATCACCGGGTTCGATGCCCTCCTTCTTGGCGACCCGGCAGTCGCGCTCGACCGGTACCTTGCCGGCGGGGAGCCGAAAGGGGATTTCGATTACGCCAAAACCGATCCGTGGAGCGTTGCCGGGGCGGCAATTATCGGCCAGCACCCGGACTTCCCGTTCGTGATGTGCGAGCTCGAGACTGCGCGGGGCTGTTCCCACGGTCTCTCGGGCGGATGCTCGTTCTGCACCGAGCCGTTTTACGGGGCGCCGCGCTACCGCAGCGTTGCCGGGGTTGCCGATGAAGTCCGGGCCCTTGCGGAGAACGGGGCTGTGCACTTCCGTGTCGGCCGGCAGCCGGACATTCTCGCATACGGAGCAGGGCTCGGGGAGTTCCCCGCTCCCCTGCCGGATCTTATCGAATCTCTCTTTGGATCAATCCGTGCCGCAGCTCCGGCCCTGAAAACCCTCCACATCGACAACACGAATCCTGGAACAATAGCCCGTCACGAGGAGAAAAGCCGCGAGGCGCTCGCCGCGATCATCCGGTACCACACACCTGGCGATGTTGCCGCGTTCGGGATGGAGACCGCTGACCCCGTCGTGGTTGCGGCAAACAACCTCAAGGCCGGGCCGGACGAGGTTTTCCGTGCGATTGAGATCGTTAACGAAACCGGGGGCACAAGGAAAGACGGGATCCCCGAGCTGCTGCCCGGCCTCAACTTCGTCTGCGGGCTTGCGGGCGAAACGCCGACAACGTATGACAAGAACGAGGCGTTCCTTTCAAAAGTGCTCGCGGCCGGCCTGATGGTGAGGAGGATCAATATCCGGCAGGTGATGCCCTTTGAGGGAACGCGTGTCTACACCGAAAACACGCTCGGGAAGCACGACCGCCGCTTCAAGGCCTTCAAGGAGTTCGTCCGGCAGAAAATCGATCTCCCCATGCTTAAGCGGGTCTTCCCGGCCGGCACCGTTCTCCGCGATCTCCGGATCGAGGTTTCGGACGCGATCTCGTTTGGCCGCCAGCCCGGCTCGTATCCGATCCTTGCCGGGATCCCGGTAAACCTCCCGAAGGGTGCCGTGATCGATGCGGTCGTGGTGGACTGGGGCATGCGTTCCCTTACCGCCCTCCCGCTCCCGCTCAATGTGAACACGATGCCGGCATCGGTTTTGAAATGGATGTCGGGCGTGGGAAAGAAGCGGGTGGCAGCCGTGATCGCGAAAAGGCCGTTTAAGGATGTGGCGGCATTTGTGAAGGTGGCGGGGAGTTCGGAGATGGACCGGTTTCTGGTGGTGTGAGTGGGTTTTGCACTCTCACTCACAAAGTTGGAAATGTATCCGATGCCCGGATTTTCCGGGTGAATAAAATACGATGGCTCACCGCCTCAGGGCCCCTCGTGGGGCACGGCGGGGCAAGGGACTGTACTGAGAATCGCGGAATTTTTCTGTTGATTTTTTTTCGCTGATGTTTTTTCACGGATAGAATACTGGAAAAATCGTCTCGGATTTCCCGAACGGGAATTGTCTACAAATCAGAATTCAGGTAATACAGCATCATCGCAACCGGGGGATGCCACAGCGGCGGGG
>JAQWDG010000082.1 GCA_028705545.1 Methanoregula sp.
CAGGGCCGGGTTCAGGCAGGGTCACGGTGTCTTCCTCATCCTCTGGCTGTACTATGGCGACCCCGATCACTTTGTCGTTCTCGTCAAGCCGCACGACCCTGACGCCCTTGGTACCGCGCCCGATGATCCGGATCTCGCTCACCCGGGTGCGCATGACAATGCCCGCTGCGGTCATCACCACGATCTCATCGGTATCCGAGACCGCACGCGACATAATCACGACCGCATCGCGTTCGAGCGAGATGTTCCTGACACCCATTGTGCCGCGCCCGTGGCCGCGGAACTCATCGAACTCGGTGCGCTTCCCAAAACCTACATCGGAGATAGTGAGCAGGTGGTCCTTTTCAAGGAGAGTAACGGCAATGACCGTATCCCCGCCGCGCAGTCTCATACCTATCACACCAAATGCATTTCTTCGAACCGTCCGCACGGTCTCTTCGTGGAACCGGAGGCTCTGGCCGAACCGGGTGGTAAGGACAAGTTCGTTATTACCGTTTGTCGATATCACTTCGACGAGCTGGTCACCCTCCCGTAACTTGATGGCGTTTGTCCCCACAGAACGGGGGTTGGCAAATTCGGTCTGCGGGATCTTGATGACCTGCCCGAGTTTTGTTGCAAAGAGAAGGAACCGGTCCTCGCGGAATTCCCGGATCGGGATAACGGTAGTGACCACTTCTTCCCGGAGGTTCAAGAGGTTCACGATCGGTTTGCCCTTTGCCACCCGCGAACTCTCGGGGATCTCGTAGACCTTGAGCCAGTAGACCCGGCCGAGGTTCGTGAAGCAGAGGAGGTAGTCCTTCATGCCGGCCACAAAGACCGAGTCCACGAAGTCCTCTTCCTTGGTGGTCATGCCGGTGATACCCTTGCCGCCCCGGCGCTGCTTGCGGTAGGTGTCGAGATCGATACGCTTGATGTAATTGGCGGTGGTGATCGAGACAAGGACGGTCTTGTCCTCGATAAGATCCTCGGTGGAGATGTCGCCGGCAGCGTTCGAGATCTGCGTTCTCCGCTTATCTCCGAACTTCTCTGAAAGCTCGGCGGTTTCGCGCCGGATCTCGTCCTTGATGTTTGCCTCGCTTGAGAGGAGGGTATTAAGCCGGTTGATCTCGGCCATAAGGCCCGCTTTCTCATCGTTGATCTTCTGTTGTTCGAGGGCTGCGAGACGGCGCAGCTGCATCTGGAGGATCGCATTTGCCTGGGGTTCGTCAAGCCCGAATTTCGCAATGAGGGTGAGGCGGGCGTTATCTACCGTGTCCGATCCCCGGATGGCAGCAATTACCTCGTCAATCCGTGCAAGGGCAAGGAGCAGGCCGTCGAGAATGTGGGCTCTCTCCTGCGCTTTTTTCAGGTCGAACTCCGACCGGCGCCGGATCACTTCTATCCGGTGGTTGATAAAGGTGGAGAGCAGGCCGTGGAGGGTAAGGATCTTCGGCTGGCCATCGACAATAGCGAGATTGATCACCGAGAAACCGGATTCAAGCGCCGTGTGCCGGTAAAGGTTGTTTAAGATCACCGGTGCCATCGTGCCCTTCCTGAGCTCGAAGACGACCCGGATCCCCTCCTTGTCGGACTCGTCGCGGATATCGGTGATGCCGTCGAGCCGCTTCTCCTTTACCATGGTTGCAATGCCTTCGATCCACTGGGCTTTGTTTACCTGGTACGGAAGCTCGGTGACGATAATCCGGTCGCCACGGTTGCCGCTTTCGGAGTCTTCGATGGTCGCCACACCGCGGACAACAAACCGTCCCTGCCCGGTCATGTAGGCATTTTTCACGCCATCGGTGCCCATGATGATCCCGCCTGTCGGGAAGTCCGGGGCCGGCATGACCCTCATGAGGTCTTCAACAGGAACTTCGGGATTATCGAGGTATTTAGCGACCGCGGCGCAGACCTCGCGGAGGTTGTGGGGCGGCATCTTTGTCGCCATGCCGACGGCAATCCCGTCGGTACCGTTCACAAGGAGTTCCGGTATCTTTGCAGGGAGAACGCAGGGTTCCCTGAGGGATTCATCGTAGTTGGGGACAAAATCAACGGTCTCTTTTTCGATGTCCTTTAACATCTCCTCGGCAAAGGGCGTAAGTTTGACTTCGGTGTACCTGCTTGCTGCCGCAGAATCGCCATCAATGGACCCGAAGTTTCCCTGTCCGAGCACGGGCATGTACCGGTAAGAGAACGGCTGGGCCATCTTGACGATGGTATCATAAATGGACGAATCCCCGTGCGGGTGGAACTTACCCATCACTTCACCGACAACCCTCGCACTCTTTTTCGTGGGTTTGTCGTAAGTGTTCCCCATCTCCCACATACCGTAGAGACAGCGGCGGTGGACCGGCTTGAGACCGTCGCGGGCATCGGGGATGGCGCGGCCGATGATAACGCTCATCGCGTAGTTGATGTACGCGACTTTCATCTCTTTTTCAATACTGATCGGCTCGACCCGGTGAGTGATCTTTTCGGGCTCTACGGGTTCTTTGCCTTCAGATGTCAAGGTTCGTCACCTCCTTTGCATGCCGGGTGATGAACTCTTTTCGTATCTCCACATCCTTTCCCATCAGCGTCTTGAAGATCTCGTTAGCTTCCATTGCATCCTCAATCGTGACCTGCCGGAAGACCCGGTGCTCGGGGCTCATGGTCGTGTCCCAGAGCTGCTGGGCGTTCATTTCACCCAGACCCTTGTACCGCTGGACGGATACACCCTTATCGCCCATTTCCGCAGAGATTTTTTTCATATCTTCCTCGGTAAAGGCGTATTTCTCTTCTTTTCCGCGGGCGATCCTGAACAGGGGCGGCTGGGCGATATACACGTAACCGGCCTCAATTACTTTCATCATGTACCGGTAAAAGAATGTCAGAAGCAGCGTCCTGATATGCGCACCGTCCACATCGGCATCGGTCATGATCACGACGTGGTGGTACCGTGCCCGCTCGACATCAAATTTGTCCCCGATGCCGGTCCCGATGGCAGAGATCAGCGTCTGGATCTCGGCGTTCTTTAGGATCTGGTGTTCGCCGGCCTTCTCCACGTTTAAGATCTTGCCCCGGAGCGGGAGGATAGCCTGGAATTTGCGGTCCCGCCCCTGTTTTGCGCTGCCGCCTGCCGAATCCCCTTCCACGATATAGATCTCGCTCTTTGCCGGGTCGCGTTCCGAGCAGTCGGCAAGCTTCCCGGGGAGACCGGAACCTTCAAGGGAACTCTTGCGCCGGGCAAGTTCCCGCGCGTTCCGTGCCGCCTCGCGGGCCTTTGCCGCAGAAAGGGCTTTTTCCACGATTGTGGCAAGCACTTTCGGGTTCTCATCGAAGTACTGGTTGAGCGCCGCATAGACAAGCGAATCCACAATACCCTTGATGCTGCTGTTTCCCAGACGCATCTTGGTCTGGCCCTCGAACTGGGGGTTTGCCATCTTGACCGAGATTACCGAGGTCAGTCCCTCGCGGACGTCCTCGCCGCGGAGCGTGAGCGTTGCATTCTCTTTTATGAGGTTGTTGCGTTTTGCCACCGTGTTGATGGCCCGGGTAATCGCGCTCCGGAACCCTTCAAGATGGGTGCCGCCCTCGCGGGTATTGACGCTGTTGACATAGGAATACGTCTTCTCATCGTATCCTGTGGTATACTGGAGCGCGATCTCGATCTCCACCTTGTTCTCGGGATCTTTCTGGGTAATGTCTATCGGGATCGCGTGGAGGCACTCGGATCCCTCGTTTAAATATTTCACGAACTCCGAGAGCCCGCCCGTACAATACGAAGCCCGGGTGCCGGTCCGCTCATCGGTGATCCTGATGGTGAGGCCGGCATTCAAAAAGGCAAGCTCGCGGAGCCGGGACGCTAAGATATCGTAATCGAACGTGACCGTTTCAAAGATAGTCGGGTCCGGCTTGAAAGTGATGACAGTGCCCGTGAGTTTCGTGCCGGTTTCTGCAAAGAAACGCACGCGATCCTCGGCCGTACTCTGGGCCGGATCGCCGGCTTCCGGCAGGTTCTGCTGGCCACCGGTTGGCCCGGCGCTTTGGATAAATGGTGCCGGCTCGCCGTACCACTGCTGGTAGCGGATTACCGCTTCGGCGAGCGTTTCCTCCCGCTGCGTGAGCGGTCCCGTGGGGATGCCCTTCGAAAAATGCATCTCGTAAATATTCCCGTCGCGGTAGACACGGGCGGAAAGGTTTGTCGAAAGGGCATTGACCACGGAGACACCGACCCCGTGGAGACCTCCCGAGACCTGGTAGGTGGCCTTGTCGAATTTGCCGCCGGCATGGAGAACGGTGAGTACCACTTCGAGCGCACTCTTGTGGTTCTTTTCCATCGCGTCGACCGGGATGCCCCGGCCATTATCTGCAACAGACAGCGATCCGTCTCCATTGATAACAACCGAGATCAAGGTACAGAATCCGGCAAGTGCCTCATCGATCGAATTGTCCACGACTTCATACACAAGGTGGTGGAGCCCCCGGGTGTCGGTGCTCCCGATATACATGGCAGGGCGCTCGCGAACCGGTGTGAGCCCTTCAAGTATCGTGATGTGGGATGCATCGTAGGAATCAGTCAAAGGTAACCTCCCTTAAAAAATCATTAAAAAAATTCCCTGAATTTATCACAATAAATATTGGATTTTAGGCAGAAAAACCCTTGTGATCCCACAAAAACAGGATTGCCGTCTATCCGGATACAATCCTCCCGGCTCTTGCCTAGGTGCGGAACCGGTATCCGTCTTTTGGAACCCGTATGATGAACCGGAGTGTTTCTGCATCGCCGGTCTCTGCAATGGAGATCCCGGTCATATCGAGAATTTCCTTAATAAAGAACAGGTTTGGCCCCGAAGTCTTTGCCGGTGCCCAGACAAATACCGATTCCCGCTGATCCGCAGGAATCCCGGCCCCGGCTTTTTCAAACGTGATGGAAAGACTGTTTTCTTCTTCCACATGGGAAATCAGGACCGGCACCGCCATCCCTCCATGGGCATACAAAAATTCCATTAAGTGGGTAAGGCCTTTTTCAAGCAATGGATCGGAAAGGATTTCGAGATGGTCCATGCGCGTAAGCCGGGTGACCGGGATGGGGGGCAGGTGCGAGATCGCATAGAGCAGTACCTCGGGAAAGTTCTGCCACTTGGGATTATGGATACCGAGTTTCTGGTAATTCTCGGCAAGCTCGATGTGGTTCTGGATATCGTTGGTGGTGGCAGCAAGCTTTTCGAGGATGGCTGTCTCTTCCGGATGTCGTGCGATCTGCCTGAGCACATCGAGATATGCCCGGATAATAAAGACCTGGCTCTTGATATCGTTCCGTGTCAGGGAATTGATCAGGTTGAGTTTTTTCTGGGTTGCAACAAGCGTCCGCTCGTACCGGAGCCGCTCGCTGATATCGCGGGCGACAATCACACCATAGCTCTGCTGATCGATCGTAACAAAATGGATGGAGAGTTCCGCAGGGATCATCCGCCCCTGTGCAGAACACAAGGTGGTCTCAATTTTTTCCTGCGCCCCGGTTTCCGCAGCGCGTGACAAAAACACGTTGAACTGTCCGCGTTTCTCCGGTGCAACGAGGGCAGATATCTCCTTTCCCGTCAGCTGGGCAGGAGGGTACCCCAGCTGGGCGCTGCCTGCATGGTTTGCTTCCACGCAGGTATGCCCCGGCGCTTTTACCACGAGGATAATATCATGGGTTTCATCGATGAGCGCCCGGAACCGCTCCAGTTCGGCAAGCCTCTGCTGGAGGAGCGGGTAATAACTCTTGTGGACCGAAGTCTCACCCATCCCGATGATCCGTTCCCGGAGCGTATCGCGGTCCTGCGGTGTATCAGAAGAGGGATTCATACAATGCCTCGATCTCTGCTTTTTTTGGGTTCCTGGGGTTGGTGGCCATACAGACATCGTGCATTGCATGTTCTGCAAGTACCGGGATCACCTCTTTTTTCACGCCAAGGGACCCGAGCGTGGCAGTAACGCCAAGGGATTCCCGTAAGTTGCGGATCCCGTCACAGATTACTGCGCACCGTTTATCCGGCGCTTCTGATCTTACCGCAAATCCCATGGACTCGCCAATATCGTTGTACCGTTCCGGTGCAGACGAATAATTGTACCTGATGACCGTATCCAGCAGCAGGGCATTGCACTTCCCGTGCGGGAGGTCGAGATACCCGCCAAGGCTGTGGGCCATAGCATGTACGGCGCCAAGACTTGCATTGGAGAAGGCAAGACCGGCATGGAGGCTTGCAAGCATCATCCCGCTGCGGTACGAGAGATCCCGGGGCGATTCCACGGACAGCCCGAGATTCTTTACAACCAGCCGTATTGCTTCCCGGGCATGGAGATCGGTTAAAGGAGAGCTTGCATTGGATACATAGGCTTCGATGGCATGGGTCAACACGTCCAGGCCGGTATATATGGTAAGATTGGATGGAAGGGTTAAGAGGGTCTCCGGATCAATGAGCGCGACATCGGGCACAAGGGTCTTTGAGATGATGGCAATCTTGACCTTCCGGCCCGAATCGTTGATGATGGCAAACTGCGAGACGTCCGCACTCGATCCAGCGGTTGTCGGGATGCAGATCAGGGGCGGCGGGGGCACGATTACCCGGTCCACACCTTCAAATTCCGTGATGGGAAGGTTGTTTGAGGAAACAATCCCGATGCCCTTTGCACAGTCAATGACCGATCCACCTCCAACAGCAACCAGGGCCGAACAGCCGGCATTCCTGAACCGGTCTGCTCCCTGCATCACATTCTCTGCACGGGGATTGGACATGACATCAGAAAATATCTCTACGCTGATACCGGCCTGGACGAGGTCCGCACAGACCTCGTCAACCATGCCGGTTTTTTTTATACCGTCATCCGTGACCAGCAGTACTTTGTTCGACCCAAAATTTTTCACGTACCGGCCGGCCAGATGCCGGGCCCCGGCTCCAAAGACAAGTTCGGGCACGAGGAACTTGCGCAATCCTGCTGAGTTCATGGTACAATCACAATACGTGGATCGATCTGCCCCTGCTAAAGATCCCCGGACGTTTTTAGTTCAGGAACAGAATTACCACTTCATGGTTCATCATGATTAATAAACTGTATGAACAGATAACGTCTATAAAAACAAGTGTATTAAAAACGGGATTTGTCGCCAGACCGATCGGGTATCGACTCCATGAGTTGCGATAACGGTTGATCCCTGGAGATCCTTATTCAGGACATCTGTTGTAAAAAATCTAAAAACAAGTTTCATGGAACCGTGTTTTTTCCTGTACAGCCAGACGGCTTTTCCCAGGTCCCGGGAAAAATGCGATCAAAAAATCCTGAATGAAGTCAGCCATATGGTAACGGGGATTACGACAATAACTGCCATCGAAGTGCAGAGAAAGGTCATATCGCCCCTGCCAAGGGGTTTTGTTTTTACAAACAGGAAACTGTCCCTGCCGTATCCACGGCA
>JAQWDG010000083.1 GCA_028705545.1 Methanoregula sp.
CGATACTACACGGATACTTCATCGGGAATCACGCGCCGGTTTTGGTGATACACATTTCTATCGGATCCTATAAAGCGATGTGAGCTTTCACGTCCCGCACGGCTACAGGCAGGACACCGGTAAAAGATCTAATAATCCCGGATTTCGGCCATTTCCCTGATATCCATGAGGCCCTTCATGGCCTGAGTCTTTACCCAGTACCCATCCTCCCGCATCGCGGCCATGGGGTTGGTGCCCCCGACCGCGGCAACCGAGACATACTGCGGGCTGCCCGGGACGCCGAGCAGGGGAACGTTGGGGATGCCAACTTCGAGGATCCCGGTGAAACTGCTGTCCGCAAGTTCGTCGAGCACGGTTCCCACGAGCGGCTCTGCTTCCATGTGGAACTCGCGGATATTTGCAAGGATATTCCCCGAACCTTTTCGCATCACGTTGTTTACCGAGGTGATCTGCTGGGAGATGAGAACCTGGAGCGGATCGATGGTCGTGTACTCGTAGAGGATGATGTGCGTAAACCGGACCGGGGCCCGCTGATCAATCTCGACAACTCCCCCGCCGATGGGCTTGATTGGGACTCCCCGCCGGATTAAAAGGCCGTCGAGCGTGATGCTGCAGACCGTGGAGATGGCCGTGCACCCCTCCGGTACGACGTACCCTGAGACCTTTTCCCCGGAATGATAGAATTTTACCATCCCGCTTGCGGAAAGACCGGTCTTGTAAGCATCCTTTAAGATGGAGACTGCATATTCGAAATCCTCGTTTTTCACGAGCGACAGGTTGAAAACAACTGTCCCGGTTCCCGCGGCAGGATCGTAGGTCACCTGCATCGCATAATCGTCGATACTGTGATCCACAAACTTGAGGGGCAGTTTCATTGTAGTGATTTTTAAGTGATTGCAATAGAAAAATTGTTCTATAAGCCCAAGGTAATGCTTATATGATGGAACACGACATGCGGGAAAAAGCCAAGAATGCAATGAGGCTCATTCTTGAAGCGGCGAAATTCGAGGTGGAAGAGGTGGATGAGCCCCTGGATCTGTCCGCGGTCCGGGAAGGCGAATGCGTCCTTGTGCTCTGTTCAAACGATGCCGATTTAATAGCCCAGTTCGACAAAACCAATTACAGCCTGATGGTCGACGACCAGGAGATGACCTGCAAGAAACTGCTTTTCACGCTTGAAAAGGATGCCTCGACACAGAACTGCACCCAGTGGGGCGTCGACGAGTTCGTCCAGTACGCCGGCGAGGCAGTGCTCGCCGACATGGTGGGACAGGAACTCAAACTCGACCTCACCCCGGGCAAAGGCAAGGTAAAGAAAGCGGCAGCTGCCGCAGCGCCTGCCGCCGGTGGTGCTGCCGCAGCACAAGCCCCCGAGGAACCATCAGGGATATCGATCCTCCACTTCCCGGTCAAGCTTTCCGAGCAGGCCGCGATCCGTACCGCAGGCATCCAGGGCGCGGCACGGCTCCGGTTCATGCCCTATTACCTGATCCACTACGTGAGCTCCGGCGAGCAGGTGTACAAGGACCGACGCATCCCGTTCGATGCTGACGGCTGGGGCGCAATCAACGCAATCAACGGGATCAAGCTCGACCTCGACGGAACCAAGGCCGAGGATTCGGAGATCCCGGCAAATGCCGAAGTTGCCGACCCGCATATTACAAAAGAAGAGGCAACCGAGCGGATGGTAAGCGAGCTCATCGAGCGCCTTACCCAGAAGGTCCGGATCAAGCAGGAAAAGGGCGATGCGATCTTCTACGAGGAGAAGACCTTAAAACCGGACCGGAAGAACATTTCTGTCGACGCAAAACAGGTCTACATCCCGGTCTGGCAGATCCGGGGCAAGAAGATCATCGAGGTCAACGCTTTCACGGGCGAGCTCCTCTCGGAGCCGATGGACGAGGGCGTCGAAGTATTCTAAACTTTTTTTCACATGATCGTTGTTCTCGGCGGGGGCCCGGCCGGGCGGATGGCCGCGATCCGCCTCGCCTCCGCAAAAAAACCCGTCACGCTTGTCGAGCCCAAAGGTGTCTCGCAGGGGATCGGCGGGCAGTGCCTCCATTTTGGCTGCATGCCGGTCTGTGCCTTAAACGATATTGCCCGTATGATCGGACAGGCACGCAGGTTCCGCGAGCGCGGGATGACCGATGCCGTCCCGTCATTTAACTTTGCAAAGGTTATGGAGGAGACGCTCGCGGTGCAGCAGAAGATCGCGGGGATTCTCGACCACGAGACACGCGAAGCCGGAGTGAATGTGGTCTATGGTAAAGCCGGCCGGGTGGACGGGCGCCGGGTCTTTGTCGGCGACGAAGAGATCGAAGCCGAAGCCATCATCATCGCAACCGGTTCCCGGCCCAACATCCCGAAAAGCCCGGGCATCAATCTTACCGGGGTCTGGACACCTCACACGCTCTGGGGGCTCCGCGAACTGCCGGAGAACCTTGTGATCGTTGGCGGGAGCGTGATGGCGGCAGAGTTCGCGTACATCTTTGCCGCGTTCGGGAGTCATGTTACGGTCCTTGCACGGAGCGGTTTTTTAAAAGGTCTCGATAAACACCTCCGGGCCATCGCCATCAAAGAACTCGAAGGCGTCGATATCCGCGAAGGGGCGGCGGTATCCGGGATCGAAGGGACGGACCGGGTCACGGGCGTGCGGTTCACAGCCGGGGGAAACGAGGAGATAATCGGGGCGGACGCTGTGTTCCTTGCGGCCGGCCTGGTGCCAAACTCCGAAATGGTCACGGGAATGGAGAAAGGTCGCGGAGGGGAGATCGTTGTGGACGACCGGATGCAGACGAGTGTATCCGGGGTCTACGCCTGCGGGGACGTGGCCGGGGCGCCTTACCTGACCCCGGTTGCCCGGCACGAAGGGATCGTTGCGGCCGACAACATCCTCGGGATCGAGCGCCACATGGACTATTCACGGATCCCGCAGGCAATCTATCTCGCCCACGACCTCGCGTTCTGCGGCAATGGCGGCGAAGGGAGCGCATCGTTTGCCCTCCCCGGCCCGGCCGGGCCCGGCACCTACTGGTCGGTGCCGTACGGCGATACGGGCCTCGCGAAGATCTTCGCCGATCCGGCAACGGGAGAGATCGAAGGAATGTGCGTAGCAGGGCCGGCGGGCGGTGTCATCGCAGGATACCTCGCATTTCTCATGCGCCGGCACATCACCGTGCATGACTTCGAGGAATTTATCGAAGTCCACCCGTCCACGGACGGGGTGTACGGGCTTGCGAAATACGCCTCGGAACTTCTCCGGAAACGGAATGGGTCCTGAGATTTTCCCTTTTTTTCTGGCGTGGCACCCGGCGCTGTAGGTATTAATACGCTTGACATCGAAGGTATGAGGTACTCATTTAACAGAGCGGAGCATTCCCGTGACCGATCCATCTGAAATCCTTGCATTCGACCAGAGCCGGCTCGACAAAGTGCGTGCACTCCGGGAGAAGGGTACCGAAATCTACCCCCCCACGTTCGAGCGGAAGAACACCATCGCGGAGATCAGGACAAAGTTTTCAGAGATCACCCACGAGAAGAGCGAGGAGAGCGTGACCACCGCAGGCAGGATCTACCTTGTCCGCAACCACGGCAAGACCATCTTTGCCGACCTCGGCGACGAGTCCGGGAAGATCCAGCTCTATATCCGCAAAGCCGACCTCGGCGACGAAGCGTTCGACTTCTTTAACCAGTTTATCGAGCGGGGCGACTTTGTCGGCGTCACCGGCCATGTCTTCCGGACAAAACTGGGCGAGATCACGATCTGGGTCGACACCATCACGCTCATCTCGAAAGCGGTCTGCTCGCTCCCCGAAAAGTTCCACGGCCTCACCGATGTCGAAAAACGCTACCGCCAGCGGTACGTTGACCTCATCGCAAACGAAGAAGTCCGGCAGAACTTCCGCAACCGGAGCAAAATCATCTCCGGCATCAGGAAATTTTTGGCCGACCGCGGCTTCCTCGAATTCGAGACCCCGATCCTCCAGCCGGTGTACGGCGGCGCAAACGCCCGGCCGTTCACCACCTTCCACCACTGCCTGGGCCAGAAGCTCTTCCTCCGGATCGCCCCCGAACTCTACTTAAAACGCCTCGTGGTCGGCGGATTCGAGCGGGTCTTTGAGATCGCACGGAACTTCAGGAACGAGGACATCGACACCCACCACAACCCCGAGTTCACGATGGTGGAGATCTACTGGGCCTACCACGATGTGTACGATATGATGGGCCTCACCGAGGACTTCCTTGCAACCCTCGCGCAGGATGTTCACGGCAAGACTTCGTTCACGTTTGAAGAGACCGAGATCTCGTTTGCAAAGCCGCTCCGCAAGCTCACGATGGAGGACGCGGTAAAGGAGTACGCTAGTGTCGAGATCTTCAAACACACGCCCGAAGAGCTCCGGGCCATTGCGGTGAAAAACAACCTCAAGGAAGCGGAAAAGCCCCAGACCCAGCGTGAGTTCCTGGTGTACTTCTTCGAGAACATGGTCGAGGAAAAACTGATCCAGCCGACCTTCATCTACGATTTTCCGGTCGAGAACTCGCCGCTCGCAAAGCGCCACCGCACCAAGGAAGGGTTCACCGAGCGCTTCGAGCTCTTCATCTACGGCATGGAGATCGCAAACGGGTTCTCGGAATTAAACGACCCGCTCGACCAGAAGGAGCGCTTCGAGGCACAGGACAGGAAACGCCAGCTCGGCGATCTCGAAGCCCAGATGATCGATTACGATTATATCAACGCGCTCGGCTACGGCATGCCGCCGACCGGGGGCGTGGGGATCGGGATCGACCGGCTCGTGATGCTCCTCACCGGCAACAACTCGATAAAAGAAGTGATCCTCTTCCCGTCCATGAAGAGCATACAGGCGGAAGACGGCAGCACTGCTGAAAAGGACACAAAACCCGGTAACTAAATTTTTAACTATATTTTACCAACCCATTATTACCAACAGGGGAACCGGCATTATGGACTACAAAACGCCCGCCCTTTTTCTTGTTCTCGTCCTTGTAATGGCAGCGATAACGGCAGGATGTACGTCTGCGTCTGCAAAGAATGTCACGGTAACTGCCAAGACCAAAATACCAGCGGGATCGGAAAAAGTCACCCACAACGCAACCGGGGGATCTTCCCCTGCACACAAATATATCGCACAACAGCTTGCATCCGTGAAGTCCGACAACGTTGTCTGGACTACGGCCTACCGGATGTTCTCGAACCTACAATCCACGGAATACATCCACCCGCCGTACATCGTTGATGAAACAGACGGGATCTATAAGTTCGACTGCCTCGGGTTTGTTGACAACGTGCTGATGGATGCGGATTTCTCCTCCTACCGGGCAATCGGCAACGGGACAACCCCGTCGATCGAATCGTATGCCGGGTATTTCGGGACTCTGGATACCGTTACCCCGGATGCCCGCGGGTGGACGCGGGTGGCGCATCCCGCCGACCTGGAGCCGGGCGACATCTGCCTCTGGCTCACGCCGGGCACGCTCGACAACGGCCACATGTGGATCATTGCAGGAACACCTTCGGTCAACCCGGAGCGGACCAGCGAGGTGCTGGTGCGGATTTTTGACTCGACCGATGCCCCCCACAGCGGGGATTCGCGGACCGGTGCAGCGGACACGACCGGGCTTGGTTCCGGGATCCTCGGAATGACTGTCGACAGGACCGGAAATACTACCGGCATTTACTGGGAAGGCGGGGAAAGCCCGGTAGTTGGCGAGAGATACAAAACGATCGTCTGCGGCCGGCTCAAATAAAAAAAAGTTGTTCAGGCTTTTTTCAGGGTTGCGGTGAAGTTCCCGAGCAACAGCATCTCCGGGTCGTCACGGCAGGTATCGCAGACCGTTACCGGGTTCTGGACGACCATACGGAAGAGCACGGCATCGTCCGGGGGCGTAGGGGAAAGCGGGATATCGACGTCCTTCTGGATGATGTAGCGGTACGGGTCGAGGCTGCCGAAATAATACGCCTTGAACCGGTGCCGGTCATCCGGGGTCGCGTTGTACGCCCAGTCCGCAGTCTCCGCTGCCGTTACATCGACCGGGATCCAGCCGTAACCTTCGAGATAATATTCCGCCCAGAAATGCGTGCCCCCGTTATTCGGAGGGAAGATCTGGTAGCCGCCGGGTGCCCGGGCGGGGATACCAAGCGACCGGCAGAGCGCGGCAAAGTACATGCTCTGGGTGCCGCAGTCGCCGATGCCGGTATCAAGGACATATTCCGATTCGGGAGTGCCTGACGTCATAAGCCAGGAGTGGGGGGCATGGCTGTACGGGATCGTGTCCACAATATACCAGTAGATCTTCTGCGCCTGGAGGTAGGGGTTGGTCTCGTTTCCCACGATCTCCTGTGCCTTTGCTTTCATTGCCGGCGTAATGACGATGTTGGGCCCTGACGTGGTGTACTTTTGGTACTCGGGGCTCGAGGTATTGTAGGGCTGCACCTTTGCCGGGTCGATGGTAAAGTGCTGATCGTGCTGGACGAACCGGAAGGTTGCGGAAATATTCAGGAACGGCTCGTGATAATCCGCCAGCGGGACTTCGAAGTACACGAGGCCAAGGTCGGTACCGGTGCCGGTCTGCGATATGATGTACTGCGCCGGCTCGACCGAGAGGATCGTTACGTTGGTCTGCGAGCCGGTCTCGATGGGCAGCGGGAACCAGATCTTCAACGTGCCGTTTGCCGGGAGCTGATCGCGGGGCACGGAGATCGCTTCCGTTCCCACCCATGCGACCGGTTCACCGTAAGGCCCGGCAGACGCGTTCACGGATGCAAACGCGTACTTCGTAAGCGGGTCGTAGAGCGGGTTCTGGCCCAGGGCAGCGGTTGCATTCCGCATCAGGTCGAAGTTGTGGTACCGGATATTCCCGACATTCTCCTCGTAATACCAGGTCTCGTTATCGCTTGTGATACTTGCGATCCCGCTGCCGTTGATCCAGCCGGCCCGCCGTTCGGCAGAAACGCTCGGGTATGCTGCGAGAAGGGCCTGCTCGTAGGCACTACGGTTGTAGGGGAACTCCATGATCATGCGGTAGGACCGGCTTGCGCCGTTTCTCGCGGTGAGGGCGGCAGCGTTGTCTCCGGCTGCGGTGTAGTTCTCCTGCGCGAGCAGGTACAGCGATTCTGCCGCATGGTAGTTCGTGGCTGCGTATGCGGCATCGGCCTGCGCAAGCGCCGTATCTGCGGCGGATTTCGGGGACGATGCATTCTGCTGCGAAGTACAGCCGGCCGCAAGGATGACGGCGGCAAGGACGATCATGAGCATAAAAACAAGGTACGGGCGTTTCATGAAATCACGGTAATAAAAGAGGAGAGGGCGCTCATGTCCGATTAATCTTCGGAAATGCACGGCTAAAAAAAAAGATGTGCGTCCCGGTTCACCGGAACTCCCAGGC
>JAQWDG010000084.1 GCA_028705545.1 Methanoregula sp.
GGATTTGAAATTACCAGATCGTATCTCGTACTCAAATCAAGTGAATAAACAACGCACTTCCCGCTTTTTTTGACTTTTGCATGGTGAAGAATGAAATCGTTATCAAAAATCTGATAATCCATCAAGCAATTCACGTTATTCAGGGCATTTTTGCAGGCATCTAATGTGGATTTGAGAAACGGCAGGACATTTTTATCGTTCTCATATACATGAACCGATATTTCGAGGTTCCGGTGATTTTCCCGAATTAACCGATCACAGACTGCTGCGACAAGTATGCCGGTCCCTGCACCGGGATCTAAAATCCTGATTGTGCTTTTTTGTGACGCGAACAGCCCCGCCATGAATGACGCTATTTTGGGAGGCGTAAAGATCTGACCTTTGAGTTTTCTGCCAGAAACGGGATTTGCTTCACAATACAGTTTTGTCTGATTGTTGGCATACCCGGTAAGATTCTGGAAATCAGGATTCTCCAGGGGATAGATATAGGGTGTAAGGTCTTCCTGATTTTTTGAAACTATCGAGGTCATCGCCAGTTCTCACCAATAGTTTAGAGGCAGATATGATAGATTATCCTCTGAATCCATATCCGTTTTTGTTCCGGCTTCCACGTTTTTCCCGGTAATTTTTATTTGTTTTTTCCACCCGGTGATATTAAAAAGGTTGCAAGGGAATGCGAAAGTGATAACGAACAGGAAACCGGTGAGTTACATTTGCCCCCTCGTTTTTACCATTTATAAAAACAGTTTCACCCAAATAAAAAGGAATCCAAATTCCGGATCAAAACACAATCTCCTCTCTCCCGTACCTGACCTTCGGCCCCTGCGCATCCGCCGCGTACCCGATCGGGCAGAGCATCACGGGCGTCAGGTTATTCGGGATTTTGAGGATCCGGGTATACCCGGCCGGGTCGAATCCTCCCATCGGGCAGGAATCGAAACCGAGCGTCTTTGCGCCGTTCAGGGCGTTCCCGAGCGCGAGATAGGTCTGCGCCTGCGACCACGCGGCCTGCTGCTCCTTTGTCATACTTTTTGCAAACATCGCCGCCATGCCGGTGATCTTTTTTGCCACATCGTCCGGGACATGGTTCTTTTGTAGGAGCGCCCCGAGCCGTTTGATGAGTGTGTCGTAGTCCGAATCTGCGCAGAAGACCAAAAGGTGCGAACAGGTCGTCACCTGCTCCTGGTCGTTTGAACCTTTCTTAAGCTCCTCTTTTGTTTTCTGGTCGGTCACGATTTTGATCTTCCAGGGCTGGAGGTTCAGGGCCGAGGGTGCGAACCGCACGAAGTCGAGGAGTTCGTTCACCTTGTTCTCGGGAATTTTTTTGCCGTCAAATTTCTTTGTCGCGTACCGCTGCATCACGCATTCTCGAAATTCCATGGTCGTTTTCACCTTCCCCTGTGTGCGATCATGAGCTCATGGGCGTATATGCTTTCCCGCCCGGTCCGGGCCATCGCACCGTGCAATCAATTGCCTTATCGGGTAGCGCAACGGATTTTTTTGGCACATGGGAACCTATCGCAGGGGAGATGTCGTCCTTGCTGTCGTGCCGTTCAACGGGTACGATGGTGCCAAGACCCGGCCGGCGGTGGTCATGGCTGCACGCGAGACGGGGGAGATCGTGGTCTGCCCGGTCAGCAGCAGGCCCGCGACCGATGCCCCGTGCGTTCCGATCGGGCTTGACGATTTTGTCGAAGGCGGCCTCGATCTCTTCAGCGAAAGCTTCGCCCTCACGTCCCGGGTCACCGTGATCCAGGCCGGGGCCGTGATCGCAAAAAAAGGCCGGCTCACCGCAGACGCCCTTGATTCGGTTGCCGCACAGGTGCCCCGGGACCCGGCTTCCGGGAAGAACCGGAATGGCGGCCGGAGACGGGACTGATCGCCGGGTTTTTTACCGGCATTCGATCAGTAACCTTATGAGCTCCGGCATGGAGGTTTGAAAGATGGACATAGCGCACCGTCTCAAAGAGATCGAGGACGATGTCGGCCGGCTCTCGCCCGTGCAGAAGATCCTGCTCGGCACGGATGGATCGGTAACACAGCTGCTGGAATTGGTCACCGGCCACCCGGTTGCGGTCCGGACCCGCGAGCAGGCAGTCGTCCCGGCAGACGCCCTTGCAGCAGAACGCCTCAGGATCGCCCCGGGCGACGATGTCAATAACCGCGTTGTCGAGCTCTTGGACTCTGCGACCGGGGAAGTGCTGGTGTACGCAACCTCCCAGACGCCGGTCGCCCGGCTTGACCCCGAGTTCCGCGACGACCTCATGAAAGCCGATATCCCCATCGGGAAGATCATAGAAAGCCACCATATCGAGGCAAGGCGCGAGATCCTTTCAGCCCGGGTCTCTCCGGCACAGGACGATACGAGCAGCATTTTTTCGATCTGCAAAAACGAACCGCTGCTCTCGCGCCAGTACCAGATCATCCACAGCGGCGAGCCGCTCATCTTCATCGAGGAGCAGTTCCCGTACAACCGGTTCCTGGAGGAGCGCCGCGTGATTGTCCGGACACCTTCCCGGATCCACCTGACCCTGCTCGACATGAACGGCGGACTGGGACGGGTCGATGGCGGCGTAGGGATTGCGCTTGACGAGCCTGCGATCCTCATTGAGGCGCGGGCATCCCCGTCATTCGAAGTCCGCGGCTGCGATGAAATCACGGCAGCCCGGATCCGCGGGACGGCCAAGGGAGTGCTGTCAGCGATCCATGCCGGCGGGAATGTATCTGTTACCGTCCGGGAACAGTACCCGGCCCACAGCGGCCTTGGCGGCGGCTCGCAGGTGGCGCTTGCAACCGCCCGGGCGATCTCCGAGCTCTACGGGAAATCCATTCCGACGACCGGTCTTGCGCAGCTTGCCGGGCGCGGCGGGACATCGGGCATCGGGACCGCAGCGTTCGAGTACGGCGGCTTTGTCCTTGACGGCGGCCACCGGTTCGGGAAGGGCTGCACAAAGTCCGGGTTTGCCCCGTCCTCCGCCTCAAAAGGCGTGCCCCCGCCCCCGGTCCTCGTGCACCGCGAGTTTCCCCGGAACTGGCGCATCCTGCTTGCAACACCGTCGCTTCCCGGGGGCGCGAGCGGGAACCGGGAAAAAGAGATCTTCCGGGACTGCTGCCCGGTCCCGATCGATGACGTGCGGATGCTCTGCCACGAAGTCCTCATGCGGATGCTCCCCGGAATTGCAGAGCAGGACCTCGACCTCTTCGGGACCTCAGTAAACGCCATCCAGGACCTGGGTTTCAAGAAAGTCGAGCTCTCGTTCCAGCCAAAAGAGATCGGCGGCCTTCTCGATGCGATGCGGTTGGCCGGCGCTGCCGGGGCGGGCATGAGCTCGTTTGGGCCCACGCTCTATGCCATCGGAGATACGGGAATGCAGGATATCGAGCGGGCGGCGCAGTCGTACATGGCGGAGCATTGCGGCGGGACAACGCTGGTCACCTCGGCCCGCAACAGCGGCGCGGAAGTCCGGGTCGTGTGAAAACCGGCCGGGCCGGCACAGCAGCCCGGGAAAAAAACCGCAAAAAAATTTCCCGGATTCGATCCTTTTTACCTGTCGGACTCCCACAGGGATAATCAGGCCCCGGAGTTTACCGGGCCGGAGAATGGATAAAAAATGTCCGCTGAAACAATAACAACCATGAGTTTTGTCTTCTGGATCATCGCCGTCCTGCTACCCTTCCTGTCCCACCTCATTTGAGCCGGGAAATTTGAGCGGACCGGATGCCGGTAAAAAACCTTTTTTTGCCCGGCGACCATCAGGTGCCGCATAAGGGTACCTGCGGATTTAGTGTGTCTGGAGCCGGAACATTTTCGGGGGAACGAGGATCTCGAAACGTGCCCCTTTTCCCGGCGTCCCGGTCTCCCGGATCTCAAGGCCGGTGAGCGAAAGGATCTCCTGTGCCAGGTAGAGCCCGAGCCCGCTCCTGCTCCCGACACCTTTTAAGAAAATTCTTGATTTTTCTGAGTCGGGAACTCCGATGCCATCGTCTTTTACAAAGAAGACGCCGGTTTCACCAGCCTGGGAAAAACCGACGGTGATCCGGGTCACGTGCATCCCGTGGTATTTCGCATTGTCAAAGAGGTTATACACGACTTTTTCGATCATCTTGTCGGCAAATATCTCAAATCCAGACGGGAGATTATTTTCGAGTTTTACACTCCCGGCAAAGACTTCCTGTGCACAGTCTGCCACAATGGGCCGCATGTCACACCATACGGGTGCGGAGATCCCCATCTGCTCGTACTCGCGGGTGATCTCGAGCAGGTGGGTGATTACCTCCATCTGGCGGGAGATCTTGAGCACATACCTGCACTGCTCGGATCCGGCGGTGAGGGAATTTTCGAGCAGGTAGAGATAACTTGAGATTGCGGTCACCTGGTTGAGGATATCGTGGCGGGTGATGCTTGAGAGCAGGTTTAATTTTTTGTTTGCAGTAAACAGCGCATCCTGTGCTTTCTTTCTCTCTGCGATCTCATCGTTTGCGAGCTGCCGCATCGCCCGGTACTGCCGGACCTGGCCGACCAGATCGGTGAGATCCTCAATCACGATAATTCCCAGACGTTCTCCCTTGTAATCCAGCGGGATTACCGACGTATGCTCCGCGAGGAGCTCCCCGTTCGGGAGCGGCGCCGGAATGATGTGGGGATGGAACTGGAACGAGAATACGGCAGCAGGTCCTCCGGCAAAGATCTGGTCGATCCGCGAAGTATACACCGGCGATGCAAGATGAGGAAACCGGCTCCGGAGGTCCTGCCCCACGATGGAGTCTGCGGTAATTTCGGTCCACCGGGCGATGCACTGGTTCCAGAACCGGATGGTATATTTCCGGTCTATGAGAATAATCCCAACCGGGAGGAAATTAAACATCTCCCACTCCGGCTGCCGCTCTGCCGGTTTTGAACTGCACATGCGTTCTGCCTCAATAGTCACGGGGGCATCTCCCGGGCTGCACTCATCAGGGATTCCAGCGATCCGACTTCGAGGATGAGCAGGATTCTCCCGTCAATCTCCTTTTCTTCGAGATTGAAATGCGTATCCGCAAGGATCGCGAGTTCCTCTTCGTGCTGGGGGGAGACCGACCGGGAAAGTTTCAGCACGGAAATCTCCTGGTACCGCGGCAGGGTATAGGTCAGGTGCTGCCGGAGGTGGTTTGCGATGGACCCCATAACGCAGTTGAGAACAATATTGCTGACTTCTTTGAGGGTTTCGGTACTGATAGCATCGAGCTCGGGACTTTCTTCAGATTCTCCTGAAAGCAGCATGACGAGCGCTGCCGCGCTTTCCGGGGGAAATGCAAGAACAGAGAGGCCCGATAGCGAGCCGTTAAAGGAAAGAGAAACCGTGGCAACGTCCTCGTTTACCACGCTGTTATTTGCATCAGCAAGCTCTTTTACGGTAAGAAGGCGGATGGTCGGCACGGAAAGCCTGATGGTGCAGCCGGTCATCTCGTTGAGCATCCCGGCCGCCCGTCCTACACCGATATTGATGAGCTCTTTGAGAATGTCGAGTTCTTCTTCGCCGATATCCATCAGGTAACCCTTCCGGACAATGCGGCGTGTATCAATTCGAGCAAGGCATCCCTGTTGACCGGTTTATTGAGCACACCAGAAGCGCCAAGTGCAAGGCACCGGTCCCGTGTTACCTTCTGGACATCCGATGTCAGGATAATTACGGGGATAGAAAGTCCGGCTTTTTTTACTTCTGAAAGAAACGTGCACCCGTCCATCTCGGGCATGAGGAGATCGGTAATAATCAGTTCGGGTTTTTCCTGTACAGCTTTCCTGAGTCCCTCGTGTCCGTTTGTTGCGGTAATGACGGTGTGGTTTTCCCCAGTGAGCACAGAAGCGATAATTTTTCGCTGGAAGGCGGAATCATCGATTATAAGAATACAAACCATAAATTATTCCAGACCGGTACCGGAAAAATACTGTCCAGCACATTTGTGGCATCTATGTTTCTGGTAATAGACGTTATAATTTTGGATTTTCCGGCCCGTTTTTTGTCTGCGATACTGTTATTTCCCGATCGTAACGAGCATCTCTTCAAGTGAGGGGTAACGCGATTCGATCCGGTCCACCCGGCCGCCTGCTGCCGCGATTGCGGCAGAGACCACGTTGAGATTTTCCATGTCCGAGGCATCGCAGGCAAGCCCGCCGTCGTCCTCCCGGAACGGTACAGCCTCCCGGTCGATCCGGGCCGGGTCGGGGGCGGAGAACCAGACCGTGTACGTGATCGAGCCGAACTGTTCGCGGAGCTCGGCCATAGTACCGTCCGCAACGATCTTCCCGCGCCGGAGGATCATCACCCGGTCGCAGATCGCCTCTACCTGGTACAGGTTGTGGGCCGAGAGCACGATCGTTTTTCCGGAATTTTTCAGGTCCTTTAAGTACCCGGCGATGAACCGCGAGGTCATCGGGTCAAGCCCGCTTGTCGGCTCGTCGTACACGAGAAATGCCGGGTCGTGGATGAGCGAGCGGGCTATCGCGGCTTTGCGCTTCATGCCCTTAGAAAACTCCCCGAGTTTTTTCCCGCCGGTTTCGAGCGAGAGTGCGGCAAAGAGCCGGCGGGTCCGGACCGTAATTTCGTCTTTGGGGATGCCGTAGATCTCGCCAAAGAACGCAAGGTAATCCTCCGCGGTCATCGTCTCGTAGAGCCGGGACTCCTCGGGGAGATAGCCGAGCGCTGCCTTGAGCGCGGCCGGGTCGCGGACAACATCGGTCCCGTTTACGATAAGTTCGCCGGAGGTAGGAGCGACGAGGCCGGCAACCATCTTCAAAAGCGTTGTCTTCCCGGCCCCGTTGTGGCCGATGATCCCGAGGATCCCCGCATCGGGAAACGTGAAACTCACATCGTCGAGGGCTGCAAAATCGTCGTACTTCTTGGTGAGGTTTTTTGCGGTGATCACGGCAGGCTCCCCCTCTGTCAGGGCATTATGGTATGTGAACCTTGCATGGAGTGGGACATATAGGTTGGGATAGGGAATGCCCGGGGACTGGTACCGGTAATCCCTGCCGGACCTTTAAAACGCTCTTTTAGCTTCCCGTGGCCGGGCCGTACGGCCGGGTTTTTTAAAACACAGCGGTCACGGAAGATGCACTCTTACGATCACTTGCGATCATAAAAATTTTCGAAGAATGATAACAACACATGTATAAATCCGCACGTCCCCCGGTCATTATCGCCCGCATGATTTCCGGAATGGTGATCTTCATGAAAAAAACCCGGCTCCTGCTTCTGGTAAGTTGTCTTTTGTTTATCGTCCCGCTCGTTGCTGCCGATCCGATATCCCCGACAACAACGAGAGTTTTCATTACGCATAACGGGGTGCCGATAGATTCGAGCGTCCAGTACACCATGAGCTGCTCCGGAACGATACCGGGCATGCCAAACCCGGAGACCGGCTGG
>JAQWDG010000085.1 GCA_028705545.1 Methanoregula sp.
AAGAAAAAGTTCAAACTGGCCCCGAAAAAAGGGAAGGTGCTGGTAAAGGCACCGGCCCGGATCCACCTCTCGGTCCTCGATATGAACCGGTTTGCGCCGGATCATGCAGGTGGCGGCGGGATCGGGTTTGCCATCCAGTGCTACTGCACCGCAGAGGCCGAGTGCACGAAAAAGGGCATTGAGATCGATTACAACCGGTCGGCTATCATCGAAAATTTTGTTGCCGTATTTTCAAAAGCCGTGGGGTATACCGGCGGTTTCAGGATCAAGGCTGTCGATCACCAGAAAAAACATGTCGGCCTCGGATCGACAAGCACCGTGATGATGGCGGTTGCAACTGCCATTAACGAGGCAGTTGGCGCACCGCTCACGAATGCCGAGCTGCGCAGGCTTATCGGCCATAACTATGTCGAAGAGACAGCGGACGGAAAAATAGCCTTTGGTTTTGAGACCGGTGTCGGTCCGGCCGCGAGCACGTATGGCGGCATGGCAGTGATGGGAGACGAGCTCGTGCTCGTGTACCACCATCCGTTTGCGGAACAAAAAAACGTCTTTATCGTACTCCCTCCGTCAGACATCTCGTCGGCGGGAACAAAGGAGTTCGATCTCTTAATGAACCGTGCGCGGACGCTCGATTACCGCGACCGGGAGCTCAAGGCATACTTTTTCATGATGGACCTTATCCCGGCGCTCGAACACGAAGACGTAAAAAAAGCCGGTGACATCATCTGGGAGATAGAGTTCCGTGGCTCGAAACGTGCCGAAGTCGAACACCACAGTTACCGGATCTACCAGTATATGAGCATGCTCCGCGAGGCCGGCCTCGAATTCGTCGGGATGAGTTCGGTCGGGCCCGCAATCGCAATCATCACCGACCGGGACAAAAAAGCCGTTCAGAAAATCCTCAAGCCCATCGGTCTTGAGATTGCCATCGAGACAAAGGTCGATAACAAGGGCATGACCGTCACGCACCGCAGATAAAAACCGGTCCTCCTGAAAAATCCCCAAAAGAGATGCACTCTGCGGATACGTCCGGCTGCAGGAGGTTGCCCCGATCGATCTCAGAGATCGATCGGTCCGATCGGTTTTTTTAGAGAACGACAAATGAAGGGAGGAGGCGACCTTCAACAAGTGAGAGGGAGGGGGTCGGTCCGGCCATGATATGAGATCGGCCGGACCGATCGGTTGTAAAAACGATCGGTCCGATCACCCGGTACCGTCTGAACTTCCACGCGAAATGCCGGCCGGGAAACTGGAATAAAAGAGGTCGCCCCGACCGATCTCAGGGATCGATCGGTCCGATCATTTTTTTTGCGGATCTGCAATGAAGGGAAAGGGGGCGACCGGTTTTTTTAAGGCCGGGGCGATCAATCTTTTTTTTAACGATTCGTTTGTAACCGGAATTTTTTCCCGGAATGCTACAGTAGATTTCAGGATCCTTTTTGTCACGGGTACGACATTTTTTCGGGCCCGTGATTTTTTATAGAAAAACTGGCTCTGGAGAAATCGTTTCCCCGGAACCAAACCGTATTTACCAGGGTGACCCCCTCTCTCCCCAATGGGGGTGGCCACCCACGGAGACGACGCCCCCTTGACCTCCCTGCCGAATAAAAAAATTTTCAATTGTGCGTCCCGTGCCCGGATTTGCTCCACGGGGCGAGCCCCAACGAGACGGCGAGCACCTGTGGTTCCCTCTCGAACAAAATTCAGGATGTCTCTTACGGTTTTCTACAGAACCCAAAAAAAATCTATATGGATATCCCGAACGGGATAGCTTTAGTCCCCTTCCGGCTTCTTTCTCCGGCACGAGGAGATGAGGCCGGCAATGATAGCGAGAATTGCAGCCCCGGTCAGGGCCATGACCCCAAGGAGCATCAGGCTCATGTTCTCTTTTACTATGGAAAGGGTTCCAAGGTAATACCCGCCAAGCACGAGAAGCAGCGTCCAGGCCACTGCGCCAAGGATATTATAGAACAGGAACCTGCGGTATTTCATGGAGCCGACACCGGCCAAAAACGGTGCAAAGGTCCGGACAAAGGGCACGAACCGGGCGACAAAAATGGTCGCTCCACCCCACCGGTCGTAGAAACAATGCGTGCGTTCGATGTACTCTTTCTTGATAAGGCCCGGGAACTTTTCCATAAAAACCTTCAGGCCCAGGTAATTCCCCAGCCAGTAATTGACCGTATCCCCGATAACCGCCCCGAGAATGTAGACCGCGATAAGAAGTTCGAGGTTTAAGATCCCCGACGCTGCTGCGGCTCCCGAAACAAAGAGCAGGGAGTCCCCGGGCAAAAACGGCGTGATGACAAAGCCGGTCTCGCAGAAGATGATGACAAACAGGAGGAGATACGTCCAGATACCATATGCCTGTACAACCGATACGAGGTTCTGGTCGAGATGGAAAATAATGCCGAGAAGCGACTCTATCATAGCTTGTACAGTAAATGGGGCGACAGCATATATCAACATGGAGGGGTGTAGATGGATGGCGGCCGCTTTTTGGTTACAGGAAATGACCGGAAAACATGTTAATTTTGTGAAACATATATCGGTAAAAAAATATCAGATCAGATGTACCCTCTCCTTTGCATCTTCCCGAAGTGATTATCATGACGCATATCTTTCAGCATATCCGGATGGGTGTCGTGGCCTGTTTTATCCTGGCAGTCCTTTTCCTGATCCTGCCGGTGCAGGCGTTCACGGCTGACTCCCTCAACATCACGGTAGACAAAAACGGCGACGCTTCGGCAGTCTTCCGTTTCACACTCGAAGGCGTTATCGAGAACGCAATCCCCGAATCCGTGCTCCAGGAGCAGCTGGTAAAAGGACTTGCCACCAGTTCCGATCCGCCGCAGGTTGTCTCCTTTGATAAATCGCAGGCTTCCCTTATCCTGAAAAATTTCGCGGTGACAAACGATGTTGCGACCGGGACGGAGTACCAGACTGCACCGATGGACTTTAAAAAAGCGCAGCTGGCCCTGCAGAATTCTGCGGTGAGCACGGTAATCTCTGCCGATTTTTCCCCGGCAACGATCACGGTCACGTTCCCTGACGGCTATTCGCGGACGCTTGGGGATTCTTCCGCACTTCCGAGCCTCACGCATACGGTCGTTGACCCGACAAAAGCCGCTGCCGTCCCCACCGTGAACGCCTCGGCGCTCGGCGCGATAAAAGTAAGTACATCGCCGGCAACAGTCCATGTATACATCGATTCCGTGTATGCCGGCGAGAGCCCGGACACCTTTACCGGGATCTCCCCGGGCCAGCACGAAGTAATGCTCGAAGCAGACGGGTATGTGACCGCGACAAAAACGGTGACGGTCCGTGCCGGCGAAACCGCTACTATCTTTGAATCTCTTACCTTTGCAGAGACGCCGACAAAGAAGGCGGGCGTTACCGGGACGGGGATTTGGGCATTTGCCGGTGTAGTGGCGGTCTGCGGAGTGATCGCCCTGCGTCGGAAATAACTGAACCCTTTTTTACGATTCAAAATCCGACGTATCTGAAATCTTTCAGATATGTTTTAGCAGGAGTTGCGGGTATTTGTCTGATGATTCTCCCCCTCCCCGCTGATGCCCGGAGTTGCCCGGGCTTCTTGCCGGGCCCTCTGCTCGGGCAGATTACCGGTTCATTTTTCCCGATTAGGTAATTGCCCGCCGCGGGGACGCCCCGTCGGGGGCGGCGGGAGCCATCGTTTGCATAAGCTATCATGAAAGAGCACTTTTTTCCAGATACTCCAGTCCTGTTCGTCTTTCCTGCCTTACAACACCCGGTTGAACTGTCCCGTGATCTCAGCCCGCGGGAAACGTTTTCCCCGCACGGTAAGGTCCCACGTATGCGTTTTACACTCCCCGCAAAACCGGCTGCCGGTAAGCGAACGCACTTCATCCTCGGTAAAATAATGCGTAGCAATCCCGTTCTTGCGCGCAAATGTCCAGGGTTCGCTTTCCGTGCCCTGCCCGGCCCGGAAGTCCTCCCGGGAGAATCCCGAGAAAAACAAGGTACCTCCGGGCCGCAGCACGCGGGCGATCTCTTCAACTGCAATCTTCCGGTCTTTTTCCCGGAGATGGCCGATAACATGGAACGCCACCACGGCATCGAATGCTCCCGCTGCAAACGGCAGGTGGCAGGCATCGGCAACGGCAACCTCTCCCACGGTTCTGGTAAAAACCTGCGATCTGCACAGGACTGTTGCGGATAACGAGATATCGATACCGGTAACAACGCATCCCCGTTCCAGCAGCGCGGCAAACGTCTTCCCGTTCCCGCAGCCGAGTTCGAGGACCCGCTCTCCTCTTGAAAGCGCCGGCAGGTTATGCACCGCGCCGCCCCAGACCCGGCCTTTCCGGGCATATTCCTTTTCCCAGGGATTTTCAACACGAGCGGTCATTACAGGTTTTCCTTTATAAAAAACGGGTGTCCCGGCCAAATCAGTGTTTTTATTTCCGTCCCGGATTAATAACGTCCTGTTCGCGCCTTGCAACATAATAAAGGAAAACGCGCCTACATAATACTGGAACATAAATACGGGAAGACGTCCCCGGGCATTCGGGAGACGCACCCGAGGTCGTGCCAGATGCTGGATATCAGGTTTGTACGGGCGAGCCCTGAGATCGTCAAAGCCGATCTTGCCAAACGGAACGCCACAGAAAAGATCGCATGGGTGGACGAGATACTTGCAAAGGATGCACGGTCCCGCGAGCTCAAGGTGCAGACCGACGAACTCCGGCGCCGGAGGAACACGATCGCGCGGGAGATTAACGAAACCAGGAAGGCAGGAAACGACCCGGCGCCCTTAATGAAAGAGGCTGGCGAACTCCCGAAAAAGATCAAGGCAAACGATGCCGAGCAGGAAGAGATCTCGAATGTCATCCACACCCGGCTCATGCGCCTCCCCAATATCCTGCATGAGAGCGTGCCGCAGGGAAAAGACGATACCGAGAATGTTGAAGTCAAGCGTGTCGGCACGCCGCGCACGTTCGACTTCGAGCTCAAAAACCACGGCCAGCTTGCAGCCGATAATGGCTGGGCAGACTTCGAGCGGGCAACAAAGACCTCGGGCGCGGGCTTCTATTTCCTCAAAGGCCCGCTTGTCATGCTCGATCTCGCGCTCCAGCACTTTGCGCTCGACCTCCTCATAAAGAAGGGATTTACTCCCGTAGTCCCGCCGTTCATGATCAACCGGAGCTCGTACGAGGGCGTTACCGATCTCGACGACTTCGAGAAGGTCATGTACAAAATCGATGGCGACGACGCATACCTGATCGCAACGAGCGAGCACCCGATCGCCGCCATGTACCAGGGCGAGATCTTCGAGGAAAAGGACCTCCCCCTGCGCCTCTGCGGCCTCTCGCCCTGCTTCCGGCGCGAGATCGGGGCACACGGCCTCGACACGAAGGGTCTCTTCCGCGTCCACCAGTTCACGAAGATCGAGCAGTTTGTTTTCTGCAAACCCGAGGACTCCTGGCCCATCCACGAAGAACTTCTCGCAAATGCCGAAGATGTCTTTACCCGGCTCGGGCTTCCCTACCATGTGGTCAACATCTGCACCGGCGATATCGGCACGGTCGCCGCGAAGAAGTACGACATCGAAGCCTGGATGCCGCGGGAGAACGCGTACAAGGAAGTAGTCTCCTGTTCCAACTGCACCGCGTACCAGGCAACGAGCCTCAACATCCGGGTCCGGGACAAGGAAAACTTCGAGTCCAAGCGCTTTGTCCATACCTTAAACTCGACCGCAATCGCCACCTCGCGGGCGCTAAGGTGTATCCTTGAAAATTACCAGAACAAAGACGGTTCGGTTACCATCCCCGAAGTCCTGCGCCCGTATATGGGTGGCCGCGAACTGCTCTGACCGGATTTCCTTTTTCTCCCCTCTTCTTTATAAGCATCGGAAAATATACATGTGATGAATAAGGTATTTGCCTGAAAGGCTGTATACTGACTATAGAATTGGGAATGTGGTACTATGGGCTATCCCGACTTGAAAAGTGACGAGTCCATCATCCTGACGGCACAACACGTCAAAGTGAAGTCCGTGCCGTTCGAACTGGTGCTCACCAACCGGCGCCTCATCATCATCGACAGCGAGAAAAACGTTGTCCCTACACAGCAGATCCCGTTAATTACGATACGCAATGTCATGATCGGGGAGAATGCAATACGGGACCCGGTCATCACGCTGACAATCCTGACCGACACGGCCGACACCCGCGAGCTTGCGCTTACCTATGCAATGCAGACCGGAGGAGAACGCAGGCGCGAGGCCGGGGAATGGGTAAAGGCTTTAAAAAAATATATTGCCGAAGCATCGTCCTACCCGGTGGATATGATGCCTGCGTCCCAGCCTGCCGTTCAGCCGCCCCGGCAGGACTATGCGGGCTCGTCCGGCATAAAAAAGAAGATCGAAGTCTCACGACCGATCAAAAAGATTGTGGTGGATACCGATCATCTCCCGCCAAAACCCGTAGAGACCTCGACCCTGCCGGAAGGCACGTTCTGTTCCCGATGCGGGAACCGCATTCCCCCCGGGTCTACGTTCTGCAACCGCTGCGGGACAATGGTGGTAACCGCAGATGAGGCAAAAGCTCCGGCCCCGACGGCCGCCGCACCGGAACAGATCAGCACAGTCCCGGTGGCAGCACCGGTCTCGGGAGACCGCAAGAGCCGGCCCATAGAACAGATCATCCACTCGATCGAACCCTTGATCGAGGACTCCGTTCCCCGGGCAGGGCCCATGGACGCAGTCCCGGAACCTGAAGGTGCACTGGCACCGCAGGTCCCCCATGCGGCAACGGAAAATGCCCCGGCCGAACAACCGGCTGTACCCGCGACTTCCGAGACACCGGCCACGGAAAGTGCTGCATCAGTTGCCGCCCCTGCACTATCAGGGGAAACTGCTGCTCCTGCCGCAACCGGTGAACCTGCCCCATCGATTCCACCCTTTGTTCCCCTGCCACCGATCCCCGAAGTCCCGAAAAAGAAACGCTTTGGGATTCTTCCCATCGCAATTATCGTGATTGTCATCATCGCTGTCGCAATTGGCGGGTTCATGATACTGAAAAACGGCCAGTCCCCGTCAACCCCAACCGTTACCACTACGGTGCCAACGACAATGGTCACAACCGTTCATACAACCGTCCCGACCACGGTGGCAACTGCGGTAACGACCACGATACCGACCACTGCTGCACCGCTTGTTCCCCAGACCGGGATATGGGCCGAAGTGATCTACGACAAGACCTATACCGGCCGGGTCGGGACACCGGGTTCCCTGGTATCCGTAACCGATACCGGCGACCACTTCTACATTATCCCTACCAGCGATGGCATAGTAGATATCACGCTCACGAAGACGGACGGTACCGGTGACGAACTCAAAGTGATCGTCTACAG
>JAQWDG010000086.1 GCA_028705545.1 Methanoregula sp.
GCGGCCTCTCTCACTTTCGCAAGAACCGCTTCCCCGTACCAAGTCAGGATCATTTCTTATCCTCAAATGACATTGCCGTAGCGATATTATGGGTGCACATGGGATGGAAAACTCCTGCATCCCGCGCCTCATCGAGCGTTGGATATCCCGAGGTCTTGCCCGTGAGGCTCACAACTCGACCATCCCAGGCCCGGCAGATATCGCAAGTGTTTTTTCCAATGCCGCCTATAATCTCCGCCAGGTCGTGGTCATGCTCCAGAAGCCTGTTCTTAGTGCCCTCGATCATAGCTTGCCGGGGAGTGGTCCGAGCGATCATCTCGGCATAGGTCTCCATGTTCCACCGCTTTCCTGCCGCGTCCACGAAGCCGGTTATGCCCCTCTCGGCCATGTCGGACCGGATCCTTTTGGCCGTCTGCTGCCAGGTCTGGTAGCCTACTACCTGGCCGGTCACATTTTCTAGGGCAATGGAACGATACACATCGTTTACGCGGCGGCCAATGACCTGGTCAACAATCTCAAAGCGGCCATAGGCGTTTTCTGCAAGAACCGCGACCGCCTGCTGATGGACGGCGTTGAATCCTACACCACCTCCCAAGCCAGTGCTCTTCTGCCCGGCCTCATAAGCCTCCTGGATGGCCTGCGTGGACCAGTCCCTAGCCCCTCCCAGGAGATCTTTGCGGATCTTCCGGACGTTCTTGAGCATCGCTTTGAGCTGGTAGGTAGAATTGCCTTTGAGGAGAGCTTTTGTTACTTCAGCCAGGATTTCTTTTTCGGCCTTGGTGTAGAGTTTGATCAGCTTTTCAGCTTGGGCGTCGGTGACATCGGCCATATCAGGCCCCACCGCTTCGTGATCCGCCCAGGGCCACCGATCTCATAGAGCCATCATAAGCGACGCCCACGAGCCCGAGGACGGGATAGTCTCTGCCATCCTTGGTGAGCACATCCCCCGCCTCTACCGCAGCCTCACACTTGCATATGGCCTGGCATTGTAGCTCATCACCCTGGGCAGTCCTGATCACTTTTGCTCCATGAGCCCAGAGAACGGTGATTGTGGAGGTAGAATAGGTATCATCATCACCATCATTACCAGTCTTGTGTTTCCATGACACGGAAACACCATGCGCGGCCAGATAGGGGCTCAGGAGGCTCATCGGATGGGCACGCTCCTGGCGATGTACTTTGACAGCATCCGATAGGATGAAGAGCTTTTCAGGCCCATTTGGGAGGCGCCGCCGGATCCTGGGCGGAAGGTCTCGGATATTATGCCAGGAATTTGGTAACTTGCCACTCCCGCCTCCTGGAGAGCTGCCCGGCTGGTGCCACCGGCGGACTGTTCCGCATAGATGGCTATTGCCTCCTCCATGCAGGCTCTCTTGATGTCGGTGGGCACTATGGCTAGGCTGGTGCTGCTGTTCCAGTCGCAAGTGATCCCGTCTATGATCCGGGGAAAGGCGCGCGGCTGGTCTGGTATCCCAGCCACTATGTCAATATCGTACTTGGTGCCCCTCAGCGGCAGGGCATCTATCCGCCGTGTGGCCTCCTGGCAATACCATTCCTGGGAGGCGGCAGCAAGGGCTTTCAGAGCCACAGCAGCCGCCCGAGGGTCCGCGCCTATCAGGGCCTCGAGCTCGGCATCCGTCTCTATGTAGCTGTCAGAAAAAGGTGTATCTGCCATAGAACCTCAGAACAACCCGATTGCAGCGAACGCTAGCCCTGCCAGAGTCACCACTACGGCAGAAACGATGTATACAGCCATCCTGAACCCCTCCAGCCCGCCGATTCGCTTTTCGTGGTCGCAGAGCTGGTCGCAGTGCGCGTTTATCTTGGACATGATGGCCTCGGTTCGCTCATCTATCCGGGCCACCATCGTTTCGACGGTATCGGCTGGCATGATCAATCCAGCCTAGACTACTTCCAGCCGCTCAGGGCCTCGTCGGTGTACTTCCGCAAGACTGCGAACAGAGCCCCCAGTATGACCATTACCGCGCCAATGAACTCAGCAGACGGCACGAATTCTCCACCCTGCAGGATCGTCACTATACCAAGCAAGACGACCGCGAGAGCTGCTTTAACCGTCTTGCTGTCGGCCACTCCCTTTGTCATCAGTTACCTCCTGGGAAGGTCTTGATGGCAGCCTGGTCCTTGGATAGCCTCATGAATCCGGCTGTATTGAGCGTGACCTTTGCGCTATCGCTCATGCCCTTGATGGCATTCCCGAGGACAAACAGGTTCTTGTCTACCTCTTCCACGATCTCATCCAGGGACTTGACAATATCATTGTCATCGTCTGGCAGGTAACCGGCCTGGATGTCGGTGGACTGGAGCTTATCGATCATGGTCTGGAGCTCCGCGATCTCTTCTCGGAGGTAGTCCATCATTCTGCTGTTCTTCTCGACGAAGGAATTGTATCCCCCGGCTATAACTAACGATGCTAGCTTAGCATCCGTGTTGACCCTTTCGTCTGCCATTATCTTTCATCTCCTTGTGCAGGGAACTTCCCCAGGCTCCCGACTGCCTGATCTTTCTCGCTGTTCCAGCCCAAGACCGCTATCTTCTGCTTACACATACGGTCCCAGACCGGCACTGGGTTGTAGCCGAAGCGTTTCTCCCATTGTTTCTCTGTCCACTGCTGACCGGCCCCATCGATATAAACGATAGTACCATCGGGATATCGCAGCTTGCCGTTGGGAATCCTCTTCAGCTCCTCCGGAGTCTTACAGAAGCTTGCAAACTCCTCGTCGGTAAGCCCCTCACCCGGCAGGCAGCAAGCCTCTTCCTTCTTTGGGGCCTTCTTAAATTGGTGTACCATAAAAATCACCTCAAATGAAAATTACAGTTGTGTCGTCCCAGTCGTCTCCATCGATCCAGGTTGTGTCATTGATCGAATCGATGGTTTCCGTCTCGTTCGTGGTCTGGTTAATATCGATCACCGGTGTCTGATTTACGGGCGTATTCGCCCACTCTGTGCCGTTCCACACCTCGATTGGGATGTTCTCGAACTCCGTGGCCGCGTGGAGGAAGAGCTTTCCTTCGCCCTTCAATCCGCCTATAGGGAATGGCCGGACACTGGAAGCGTATGGCCGGGTTGGATAGGATATGGCAGACATCTTTCCACTACCAGAGAGATCGATAATGGTGCCATTAGAATCAGCTTCGGCAACGATCTCCCCGGAGAACTTCTTCAATCTGATCGAATAGTCACCAGATTGGAAGGAATAGCTCGCAGAGCCATTGGAAATGTTCAGGCCGCTTGACAGTCCGCTGGGGTAGATTTCGGCTCCGTAATCATACCGGCCCTGCGCGGTCGTCCGGTCGGTCACCTTGTCGCTATCGTGCCAGGCTTCCATGTAGCCTTCGCCTTGGAACGATTCTGAGAGGATGCATGCACCGACAGAAACGAGCGGCAGAAGGACGATAATGAGCCACCAGATCCTTGGATCAATCTTTTTTGTCATGATTTCATCTCTCTTCGAAAGTAGAACCGAATTGCAACGCCGTCTTCTGCCCCGAGCATGAGCATCCTTGCGCTATGATCGTGCTGCTCACGGGATTGGGGTCTTTGGTACAGAAGCACCCCCCAGGCGCGTTGATCTGGCAATTGTTGACCTCCACATAGGATTCGCCAATTGCATGGACCCCTAAATGGCCTTCCAGCTTGCAATTATACACCTTCAGCCTTGCCGCCTCATAGATGTAAGTGGCTCCGGGGCCGGAACGGGAATCGTCCTTTGTCTGGTCGGTCTTGAGGATGGAATTCTTCACAACGCCGTTGCCATCCCGGACCACCAGGCCGCGAGACGTCGGTGATCCGGTGCAATCCATATTTATTTCGCTCAGGGCAAAATCATTGACCTGCCAGCAGGTGATCTGGCTATCGGTTTTGATTCTGGTGGCGGTGACGTTGTCGCTGCCTCTCTTCTGCCAATCGTCGTTCCCATTCAGGAACAGTCCAATCCGGCAGTTCCAAGCCTGACAGTCTATTACCTGGCTATTACGGTTGGTGTCCAGCATGATCCCTTCGGCGGCGCAGTTCCGGGCTACGACATTGCGGACGGTCTCGTTCACCCCCGGTCCGGAGCCGTTGTTCCCCAGGTACATGCCTGCTCCGTGGGAGTTCTGGAACATCAGATTCTCAAACACACCATTGCTCCTCTGCGATCCCACCAGGAGCAGGGCCTCACCGTCGTATGGTGCTTCGGCGCTCTGTCGTGCCCTATCTCCCTCGAAGGTGATGCCCCGGATGGAGAAACTGGAATAGCCCAGGTCGAACCCCCTCTTGCCCCTGACTAGCATTAGGGCCACATGCCGCCCTTCCCGCCTCTGACCCGGTGCAAGCTGCAGGATCGTCCGGCCGACACCCGCGCCCGTGATGTGCATCCCCTTGTCGATGATCGGGATGCTGCAGTAGAATAGGTTGCTGCCGTCGGGATCCAGTGGGAAGGCATAAGGCGCTGAGAACACATATCGGCCTTTGCCAATGTTCAAGCTGCCGCCGTTCGGCACGGCATCGATGGCTGCCTTGAACAAGGCCCTGGCGTTCCCCTTGATCTGGCATGCAGCGATCAGCTTGTCTCCCGCCCAGGCCATTGTCTGAGTGCCCCACTGAAATATTTCAACGTTTGCCATCGTCCCTCCTGATTACTATTCTTCTTCGCTGTCCATCGGCCACCGACCGGACGAAAAGGACGTCTGCCCGGTCCCATCCCCGGAACATTTCCCTCCAATCCAGGTCGGTGACCCTCATGATTTGCTCTTCTTGGCGGGCTTCTCTTTCTTGGCTTTCTCGGAAGCCACAAGATCCTCAAGAGACTTGAAATCCGCTTCAAGAGGGACTTTGGCAGCCTCGGATAGAGCGGTGATCTGTTTTCGAAGTGCCGCTATCTGGTCATCGATGCTGATCTGCCCGGTGACTATCTTGCCAATCGCCAGGTCATTCAGCCGCTTCTGCTGGGCTTCTGATAACGTCATTGGAATCCGGCCTCCTGAGCAGCTAGATCCTGAGCCAGTTGCAAGATAGCGGCCTGAGCAGCTTCAAGATAGAATTCGACGGCTTCAAGACTCGGCTGTACTTCTGGGGGCAATTCAAAGTCGAATCTATGGGCATCATAGACATACTCGATTTCAGTGCCGTCTTCAGTTTCCTTTTCTTCCGTCTGTTCATTCCACCTGACCATGAGGTCACGAATGATATATCGGGAGCCATCGCGTTCGATATTGACGACCCCGTGCCAGAGCTGTTGAATATTAGATTTTTCTTTCATTTTTGGACCTCCTCACAGAAATTCTGCCCGGCAACCGCAATAGCGATACGAACCCGAGGCGACGCCATTCGCACCACGACAGCCGACACCCGCAGGCGCAGCAACGTTCCAAGAGCCGCCCGCCAGCACGGTGTTTGTCTGACCGGCTTTATGCCAATAGATTCGGTCGCATAGATATGTAGAGTCGCTGCCCCCGCCGAGATTGGGCAAAATCAGGTACTTCGACAGATCCTCATATAGGATGTCCTTGATATACGAATCCAAGTTCCCAGGATTTGCGTATTGGACTGGAGCTGCTATCGAGGACTCATAGTGCCCAGCGTCCATTGGGCATTTTGGTGTTCCGGTGCCGTCTCTCTTCAGGACGCGGTAGGCAGCATCCAGAACATCGATGCCTATTACGAACTGATATACATTGCCCCAAAGATTCTCGATGCCTCTGTAGACTATTGGAGTGAGTCCATTCGTTCCCGTGCCGGTGCCGGTTCCATTGGTCCCGATATTGGTATCAGCGCTTAGAGCGCCATTATTTTCGCCTGCAAAACCAGTACCGCTTTCTTTATCCACGACTCCGCGGCCAATCCCTACAGAAGTACTCTGCGAATTCCAGTTAGCATACTCGATCAGGTAGAGCATTGTGAGCGCATCGAGCGTCCATATGCTCTCACAACCCCACCGGGCGCTGCCGATGTTGTTGCAGTAGGTCTCGGCGTCCTGCCTGGTAAGTTCAAGAGCTTCGCCCGTTCCCGTGGTCGCTGCTCTGGTGACCCCGTCCACCAGGATATTCTCGGGATTCGTCCAATTGCTCCAATTTGCACCAGGATACTTGACATAGAGGAAACCAGCCGCGCTGCCGTCTCCCCAATCACCCGATACCTTGTGGACAGCTACCACGATTACGGTATTTCCGGAAGTGGCGCCAACTACAGTGTCGCCTGCCACTATCTCTGTATCCCCGGACCCAAACGGCAGCTTGCCCATCGCCGTTCCGGTCCAAGGCTGCTTTCCAGTAGCGGACAGCATGTACAAAGTGCCGGAGGAGTTCACCGCCAGGCTGCCAGCGTATGCGCCCACATAGAGCTGTGCCCTCTCGGTGCCGCCCCTCTGCAAGAAAGCGGGATGGACTTCGAAGCCTGTGAAAGCGACCGGAGAGATCCACCATCGTATCTTCGTGCCGACCTTCTCAGACTTGATATAGAACTTCGGGATCCGGACCATAACTTGCCCGGCAGTACCGTCTAGATTCAGCCCGTCGCCCCTGGCATTGGCTCCGAATGTAGGAACTCCTGTAGCACTGAGGAGGCAGCGCCACATGTTAGCATGGATCGGGTGGGCGTTGAACCAGGCCGTCCACTGCTCAGCGGTCTTAGTGATCTCGGTCCCATAGGCGTCTATATGCTTCAGGGCCGAAGAATCGCTAGATGTGTCCCACTCAACTCCGATAATATAGTTGAGTCCTACCTGGAGATCGTCCCAGCGGACGGCATCGCCAGATTCGGTCGGGGCGCCCAGGTCGGTCAACTTGAACCCGCCCATGCTCAGGTCTTCGGTCGCCGGGAAAATCCTGCGATCGTAAGTACCTCTGACGGCCACGGAGGAGCCGCCGCGGGCAGTAGATCTGCTCGCATAAACCAGTGGGGTGCTCATGAGTGTTGAATCCTCCCCGTGAGCGTCCCAGAAGTGTATTCGCCTGTCAGAAATCCGACTCGGATCTGCTGGTTCGAGACCGGAATATCGATTATGAAGGACTGGCAGACCCCGGACGCTACCAGCTGCTTTGCCCAGTCCTCCCAGACGCCCGGGCTGGTAGGATTAGTATAGTCCCGCACCTGAACGGTGACCGTTCCTATCGCCGTCCCGCCGGTTGGGTTCAGGACTATCAGCACAGAATCCCTCGGGCAGTTCAGAGGATCGGTGAACGTGTTTTCAGCCGCTATGGATATTGCAACCTTCGTCATATTATTATCACCTATTAAGTTTATTATTAAGAAAAAATAATTTAGCCGGATTTCTCCGGCTTGACCTCTTCGTAATCGAGTTTCAGGCGACGGCAGCGGTTGGCTGCCTCGGAGCCCTCTTCCATTTCCCATACTATGCCAGTGGCCTTGGTACGGAAACGGACCGTC
>JAQWDG010000087.1 GCA_028705545.1 Methanoregula sp.
TCATAAAGTCACCTTTTCGTATGGGCGGATGAATTCCTGCACGTAAAAGGGCAGGAATGTGATTTGTGAGAAATATTCAGACGAACATTAACAGGAAATACGTGATATCCAATACCACAAATCAGCAAGGATCCCTATCGGACCAATCGTTTAAACCCTTTCTGATTTGGCAGATTTCCTGAAAAGGAAAACCGTGAAAAGTTCACGCCCTCCCTCGGAGACACAGGCCCCGGGCACCTTTTTGGGAACAGAGAAATAGGATTGGAAAAAAACAGAAAGTCCATCAGCCATGGCATTTTCGTTCCCTTCCGGTATCACCCCCACCAAACGCGTCATCGTGATCGCGTTCGTGGTCGGGATCATCGCCGGTTTAGGGGCCCTCCTCTTTTTCGAGGGGCTCAAGTGGGGCACGGCATTTTTCATGGGGTATCTCCTGCACTACACCTACCCGCAGGAGGGCCAGAGCCTTGCCGCGATCGGCCAGTGGTCCGCGCCGCAGTCGCTCTGGCTTTTGCTCCCGGTGATGATCTTCGGAAGCCTTCTTACCGGCATTCTCGTGACCCGGCTCGCGCCCGAAGCGGAGGGCCACGGGACCGATGCGGCCATCAAGGCGTTCCACGGTGAGGGCAGGATCAGAAAAAGGGTGCCGGTCGTAAAAGCCGTGACCGCGATCCTCACGATCTCGACCGGCGGAAGCGCCGGGCGTGAAGGTCCGTCGGCCCAGATCTCGGCGGGTTTCGGGTCGATGGTCGCCGATATGCTCGGCCTTTCCGAGAAGGAGCGGAGGATCGCGCTCACGACCGGCATCGGGGCCGGCATCGGGACGATCTTCAAGGCTCCTTTTGGCGGCGCCGTGCTCGCGGCCGAAGTCCTCTACACCCGGGACTTCGAGTCCGATGCGATCATCCCCGCATTTCTCGCCTCGGTGATCGGTTATGCGATCTTCGGCTTTTTCGAGGGCTACGACCCGATCTTCTCGCTCGGTGCCATTGTCTGGGAGATCGCACAGATCCCCCTCTTTGTGATCCTCGGCATCCTCTGCGCACTCTTCGGCCTGCTCTACATCTGGCTCTTCTATGAGAGCAGGGACCGGTTTAGTGCCTTCTTTGCCCGGCACAGGCTGCCGCTTTTCTTAAAGCCGGTTGCAGGCGCCGTAATCCTCGGCCTGATTGTCATCGGCCTTGCGCTCATATCGCCCGACATGGAGACGCTCGGCCTTGCGGCCCTCGGGTCGAGCTACGGCTTTGACCAGCTGATGTTTTATTCCCTGCTCCCGCTTGCAGTCGTCCTGCTCCTGCCGTTTTTAAAGATCGTTGCAACCTCGCTTACGCTCGGGAGCGGCGGGAGCGGCGGCGTCTTTGCCCCGGGGCTTACCATCGGCGCCTCGGTCGGGGCGTCGCTCGGGCTCATTCTCCATATGTTTTTCCCGGCGCTTGTTCCCGCAGCAACGATCCCGGTCTTTGTTGTCGTCGGGATGATCGCCCTCTTTGGCGCTGTTGCAAACGCCCCGATCGCGGTCCTTATCATGGTTGTCGAGATGGTCGGGAGCATCACGATCCTGATCCCCGCGATGGCGGCAGTCGCAGTCTCGCACCTGCTTACCGGGGAAAAGACGATATTCCGCCAGCAGGTCCCCACCAAGGCGCAGTCGGGCGCCCACCGGGGCGAATACGATCGGGACGTCCTCTCGCGGCTCATTGTCCGGGATGCGATGGTGAAAAAAAATGCGGTTGTCGCGTTCTCGCCCGGTGACGATCCGGCCGGCGTCCGGTACATGATTGCAGAGACCGGCCATACCGGTTTTCCCATAATCGAATCGGGAAAACTTGTCGGTATTGTCACGCACCGGGACGTTCAGGGAGCCGGGAAGGCTCCGGGCGAATGCCCGACCTTGCGCCAGCTCATGACCGCCCCGCCGGTCACCGTGCATCCCGGCGATACACTCGAAGACGCCCTTTCCCTCATGGTGGGCCGCGACTTCGACCATCTCCCGGTCGTTCAGGATGGCACAACGGACGTGCTTGCCGGTTTTATCACCCGGACCGATATCCTGCGGGCCTATGCCCGGGAAAACCACTGTTCATCCTGTGAACCGGGGAAAAAACCCGGGGCGTAAAAAAAGGATTTTTTACCCGGCTGTCGGGTCGTACTGGCACTTTTTTTCCTTGAAAAACCAGTTCCGGTAAATGATCGGCGTGATTATGGTGGTCAGCAGGCTCATGAGGACGAGCGCCACGTAGAGCCCCTGGCCGATGATCCCGGCTTCGAGGCCGAGAAGGGCAACGATCATCGCAACCTCGCCCCGGGGCGCCATACCGAAACCGACAATGAGCGCATCCTTCCGGCACAGCCCCATGAGCCGGGCGGGAATGCCGCAGCCGACAACCTTTGTCGCGATGGCCATGATCGTGAGCGCGGCAAGGAACAGGAGGATCTCGGGGGTCAGCGCCCGGAGGTCGGCGAGCACCCCGAGCGAGACAAAGAAGATCGAGGCAAAGATAATCTGGAGGTACTCCGCCCCCTCCCGGAAGTTTTTGCTGTGCACGAGCTTCACGCTCTCAAACGAGACGCCGGCAATGAACGCCCCGACAATGGCGGAGAGACCCACTACCTCAGCGCAAAGGGCATACAAAAACGCCATCATCATTGCGAAGATAAAAATGAAGTCCGGGAATTTTTTGCAAAAACCTGTAGTGTCGAGCCGTTCCACATATTTGCTTACCACAAGAATCCCAAACACCCCGCCGATCACAATGAATGCCACGGCCTTGAAGGCGACAAAGGCAACCGCCCCGGCCGTTACCGTTCCGCTCACGGCATCGGTGCTGATGGCAAGGGCAAGGAGGCTGAGCACATCGTCGATGACTGCCGCGCCGATGATCGCCTTTGCGGCCTGGGTCTGAAGTTTCCCGAGCTCTTTTAGGACATTTGCCGTGATCGCGATACTTGTCGCGGTAAGCGCTGTCCCGACAAAGATCGCAGCCGCAGTGTCAAAGCCAAAGACGAGCGAGAGCCAGTACCCGCCAATCCACGGGACGATCACGCCTACTGCCGCTATCACGCCGTTCCGCAAAGAGAGGATCTCTTTTATGTTGAATTCGAGGCCGATGACAAAGAGGAGGATCACAGCGCCGAGTTTTGCGAGACCTTCGACAAAATCCGAGTAGGTAATAAGGCCAAGGGCGCTTGGGCCGACAAGGAGTCCCACAAGGATGAGGCCGATGACGGCCGACTGGTTGATCCGCGACGCAACAAGGTATCCGCCAAGTGCGACAAAGAGGAGCAGGCTCATCTGGAATTCGGGCGACGAGAGAAGGGCATCCATCCGGCACGTACTTGAGCGGGAGGAATACAAACCCTTTCTGCTTTTTTACCTGCCCCCCGGTTAGGGAGTATCCCGTCGGAAATATCCTGTTTATGGAAGCGGATCACGAAAAAAGGAAAAATGTGCAGGACTTGTCAGGGACCGTGAGGGCGAGGGAGATGGCGCCGACTGCAAAGAGGACGCCCAGAACCAGCTGGACGATTGTAATGACAATCCCCCGGATACTATCTGCCGATGCAAACCCGGGGGCTGCTGCCGATCGCAATAAAGATTGCAGCGACTATGATCCCAAAGGCGGCATTGCCCCTGGCGGGTTCCTTCTGTTCGTCAACGTCACGGGTAACTTTCCCGAAAACCGGGAATCCGATATAGCGTGCGATCACCGCAAAAGAGGACTGCGATGATCAGCTGGACGATTCCGACAACTACCGTTATTGAGTCCATGAGCGCGGCTAAAAAAAAATTTTAAAAAGGAAAAATTTACTGTTTCTTCACGACAACTGTGTCGATGATCTTGTCCATGATCGCTTCGCTGCGGTTCTTGAGGCCGAAGCCGACGATAATCGCGATTGCGGCGCCAAGGCCAATACCAATGCCCCATGCAATCGGGGTCACGAACGTGTAGATGATCGTGAGGTCAAGCATCAGCTGCGAGAGCGCGAGGACTGCGATGACGAAGTACAGGAAGATCCTCATGAGGAAAAGGACCGGGTTGATGAGCTGGATGTCCTGCTTGGCGTAGTACTTCCCGAGGAAGTCGATAAAGTAGTCGGAGAGCAGGAAGCCGACGATAAGGATGATGACAAAGGCAACCACGTGCGGGATATACTCGACGATCGTGGTCATGAGCTTGCTCATGTAGTCCATGTTGAGGATATCTACCGCGGCAAGAACTGCAATCAGGTACACAAAGATCCTGACAGCGATATCGCCGATGTATCCTACGGTGATCCCGGCGCCTTTTACCGAGCCGGCAAAGGAAGTCTCGTCTGCGACTTTCTCGACAAGGTGCTGTTCGCTGATCTTGTCGAGAAGGATCCGGACTGCCTTACCGAGCAGGCGGCCGACGATCCAGCCGACCAGAAGGACAAGGAGTGCTCCTATAATACTGGGCAGGTACGTCATAGTGACGCCATACCACTGGTTGGCAACATTGGTAAAGACATAATCCATCTTGGTTTCCTCCACAATTTTCTATTTACCCTTACTATATAATCCGTTTTTCCCAAATAAACGTTATTGTTATTTCCGATACATATTGGTAATTTTCAATAATTATAAATGTTGACAGAGTGTATATAATCTATACTTCAGGGACACGCTGCCGCCATGATGCACGATTACCAGCAGGAACTTGCCCAGATCAAAGACCTTCTCAAGGAAAACCCGGAAGGGATGAGCGTCACGGACATTGCAAAGGCGCTCAAAAAGAACAAGAATACAACCGGCCGCTATCTTGACATCCTTTTAATCTCCGGCCAGGTGGATATGCGGACATACGGAATGGCCAAGGTCTTTACGCTCTCGCAGCGCGTCCCGCTTTCCGCAATGCTGAGCTGCTCAAAAGACATGATCATGGTCCTTGACAGCGACTCCCGGATCATCGAGATCAACGATACGTTCCTCGAACTCCTGCACATCAGCCGTAAGGAAGCGACCGGGAAGAACATCACGTACCTCCGGTCTCCCGAAGTCGATGTCCACGAACTGGTCAACGCCCTTGCCACCCGCTCTGCGGATGAGACGGAGCGTACGCTCTCGTTTAAGGTGAAAGGTGCGAGCGAACGCATCTTCAAGCAGAAAACCATCCCTACGGTTTTTGACGATGGCGCAAAAGGCTTTACGCTGATATTAACCGATGTGACCGAGGAGATCCTGCGGGAACGGGAGATCCGGGAGTGGGAGGAGCGCTTCCGGATGATGGCGGAGAACATCCGGGATGCTCTGCTCATCATCGAAAACGACAAATGTACGTTTGTCAACCGCAGCCTGGCGGAGATCACCGGCTATACCTTCGAAGAGCTCTGGGCGATGGACCCGCGGGCAATCATTGCCCCGGAGGACCAGGATAAGATGGAGCCGTTTTTTTCCCACAATAAAAAGTCCGTGCCCGGCCCGGTGCTTGCCGATCTCCAGTGCAGGATCCTGAGGAAAGACGGGGTGTACCGGGATGTCTTTATCCGGGTCACGAGTGCCCGGCATGGCGAGACCCTCTATCACTTCGTGATCCTTACCGATGTCACAGAGCTCAGGACCAAGGATGCGGCGCTCGTTGCAAGCGAGCAGAGGTTCCGGATGATGGCAGACAATATCCAGGACGCAGTTGTAATCATCGAAAACGACCAGTTCGTGTACGCGAACCGGCGCGTCTGTGAGATGTCGGGCTATACCTTTGAGGAACTCATGCACAAGGATACAACAGCGCTCATCACCCCGGAGACCCGGCTTATGATGGACGAGTTGTACAGGAAGTCCATCGCCTGCACGGAACCGCCGGCGAAGTTCCAGAGCTGGATGTTGTGCAAGAACGGTGCGAAGCGGTGCATCTACGGGCAGATAAATTCTGTCAGGCACGAAAAGACCGTGAGCACCTACATCACCATGACCGATGTGACGGCGTTTGCGCAAAGGGAGCAGGAACTCCTGGAGCAGATCGCAGCACTCGAGAAACGGCTGGAAAGAGCCTGATTTTTTCCCCGTGCGGTGCAGTCCGGAGCCCGGGTTTTTTCCTGTGCGGCCGCGCCCGCAGAAACGACCCACAGCCGTACGGTATAATTCCCGGTAAAAACGGGTTTTAGGGTTTTTTTCCAATTGATTCGATGAGTTTGTCCATGAGCGCCTCGCTATGGCCCCTGAGCCCGAAGGCAGCAAGGATTGCGATTGCGCCACCAAGGCCGAGTCCCACGGCCCATGCGATCGGCGTCACAAACGTATAGATGATTGTGAGATCGAGCATCAGCTGGGAGAGCCCGAGGATGGCGATCACGAAATACAGGAATATCCTGAGGAGAAACAGGACCGGGGAGATGAACGCGATCTCCCGGTTTGCGTAATATCTGCTGAGAAAATCGATGAAATAGTCTGCCAGGAGGAAGCCCGCCATGATAATAATAACGAATGCAGCGACGTGGGGAATGTACCCCAGGATCTCCACCATGAGTTTGCTTAGGTATTCCATGTGGAGGATATCGACCGCGGCAAGGATTGCTATCATATACACCACAAGCCGGGTGAAGATGTCGCCGATGTACCCGACCGTGATGCCGGCGTTTTTTACCGAACCGCCGATAGCGGCGAGGTCTGCGCCTTCTTTTACCACGTGCTGTTCGCTGATCTTGTCAAGGACAATCCGGACAGCCTTGCCGAGCAGGCGGCCGACAATCCAGCCGATAAGCAGGACAATGATCGCTCCAAGAATGCCGGGGAGGTACGCAACAAGGGTATCGTACCATCGGGTTATCAGATCTGCGGGTGCGGAAACCATACTATCTCCTTCAGACAAGTATGTTCAGAGCTGGGTTGCTCCTTTATTTAAATATTTCATTTATTTATGATATATGTGGATTACCCCCGGACATTACAAATTACCGGTGCTTGAAGTTGTTACACCCCTGTGTTCTGTACGGGGTTAGTATACGTTTTCCTGTAAAAATATGATAACTATGTATATCCAATGAGGGAATTGATTATATACTAAAATATCCAATAGTACCCAATCTTGTCATAATGAGGATTAGCATGGAATATCATACCGTTTTACCATCTTTTTCCGAACCGGCACCGCAGCCCGGTGCCGCATTTCGGGGTGCACCAGGCAGGGTCATCAGGATCGGCGTTCTTGTGGCGCTTGTCCTGGCCTGTCTCACGATTGCCCCGGCGCTCGCCGGCACGAAGTACATGGCCGGTAGCCCGGAACTGAATGCTCACATCACGGGTACGAACGAGTTCTCACCCGGGGATGACGTGAACCTTGTCATCGCGGTCGACAACACCGGCCTGAACCAGTACAAGATTGTTCAGTCCGGCATCATCGACCGTACGGACCAGTCGA
>JAQWDG010000088.1 GCA_028705545.1 Methanoregula sp.
CATAAATAGAATCGATCCGACTCGTATTGAAGGTGGACGACCGACGTACCAGCCCATGAACCTCATATCCCCTGGAGAGCAGAAGTTCGGCGAGATACGACCCGTCCTGGCCGGTGATACCGGTAATGAAGGCTTTTTTAGTCATAATGCATCGTACGTGATAAGTAATAAAATCCGGAATAATTTCAAGGTATGGGATAATTTCTAAAAAAGAAAAAGCCCCAGCCGTGATTTGAACACGGGACCTGCTGATTACAAGTCAGCCGCTCTGCCAGCTAAGCCACTGAGGCGCCATATACAATACGCATTTACGGATAAAAAAGATGGTGCCGGGATCTCCCCGACAACCTCCCGTTCCAATCCAAACACATTATACGCACGGGGGCAGAAGTACTTTTGAACTACCAATGGCGCAGCTGACCGTGGATATCGGTGGAAGGGCGGGCGTTGACTGTCGGGGCTTCTGCGAATACTGTTACTTCAAGCACGTGAAGTCCACCCGCGCATTCGGCTGCCGCTACTGCCTGCCCTTTAAGGTCGGCTGTGATTACTGCACCCGCGGTGTCCGGGAGGAATACTCCGGCTTCAAGGACCTGCGGACCATTGCCGACGAAACACTCGCCGCCCTTAACGCGAAGACCGGTGACCTTGACCGGATCACGATCAGCGGCGGCGGCGACCCCAGCTGCTATCCGCAGTTTACCGACCTCGTCGAGCTGCTCGGCTCAACGGAAGTCCCGCTCCATATCGGATATACGAGCGGAAAGGGCTGGGACGATCCGAAGACTGGCGATCTCCTTATCGATAACGGCCTTTCTGAGTGCTCGTTTACGGTCTTTGCATCGGATCCGGCGCTGCGCAAAAAATGGATGCACGACCCGACACCGGAGGCTTCACTTGCGGTGCTGGAGCGGCTCTGCAGCGGGGCCGACGTTTATGCGGCAGCAGTTGTTATGCCCGGGATAAATGACGGGAAAGTTCTCGAAGAGACCTGCACGTGGCTCGAAGAGCGCGGCGCAAAGGGACTCATTCTCATGCGGTTTGCCAACACCACTGAACAGGGTCTCATCCTTGAAAATGCGCCTATTAGAAAAGGCCAGGCAGTCCAGACCGTGGACTCCTTCCGCGATATGGTGACCGATCTCGCCAGCCGGTTCAAGATGAAAATCTCCGGCACCCCCCTCTGGGACCCGGAGATCGGATCGCCCTTTGCAATCCTGCACGAGCCGGCACTCCTCAAAAAACTTCCCCGGGTCCAGCACCGCGCATCGGTCATTACAGGATCGGTTGCCGCGCCCTTTATCGATGAGATTCTCAGGTCACGCGGCGCCAGGGTCCCGGTAATTCCGGTGAAAAAAGAGATCGCCTGCCTTATCACAATGGACGATCTGGAGGGCCTGGATCCGGCGTCCCTTGAAAAGACCGTCATTATCCCGGGCCGTGCATTTGTCCATGATGTCAAAACGCAGGAACTCCTTTCCCGGGACGGGACGGCGCGGGAAGTAATCCGCGGGCCGGACCAGCTCACAGCCGACGCCGAGACAAGCATGGGAATGACCCGTAACGAAGTGCTGGAAATCGAGATGGAAGGTTTTTCTGCGTTAATCCAGCAAATCAACCTGTACGGGAAATAAATCCTGCCTTACCCCTTGTGGAATCAACAGGCAGGCAATTTTTTGTTTTTTGTTACGAGCCAGCTGCCGGAAGGATACCCGGCAGAGAGACGTTTCGGTGACGGATTGTCTTAATGAGACAATGTGTCTGTAACAAACGAACACTAAACTTCGGAAATTGTCCTTAAAAAAGAAAAAATAAAGAGATGATTTTTTAGTTCAGGCCAGTGCTGTCGTGATACCGACAATACCGGACTGGATGATGAGGGCCACTGCAATGATGACACCGGCCATTTCCAGCGCCACTGCAACATTGCCCTTCTTGAGCTCCTCAAATTCCTCGACACCCTTGGTGAGTTTGTCGAGAATGTTTAATGCAAGGTAGATCGCACCGATTGCAAGGAGAACACCGAGGACAAGCTGGATGATCGCAACGGAGATGGCAATCAGGCCGTCAACAGAAGTTAACCCGAGGGCCGATGCCTTACCGATACCGACAGAGATACCGGCAACACCGGACTGGACGACAACGGCAATTGCGATAAAGATCGCAGCGACTATAATACCGAACGCAACATTGCCCTTTGCAAGTTCCTTCTGCTCGTCAACATCCTTGGTGATTTTGCCAAAGACCGAGAAACCGATGTACAGTGCAACCACTGCAAGGATAACTGCAATGATCAACTGGATAATGCCAACAATTGCATTTACAAGAATCATCATGTCACCTCATGTTTTAGTATTCTTGTGCGCTGAACGGGCACATAAAGATATCCCCGGGTACCAGCCAATCGCCCGACAAATAGGTGGCAAAATGGCATTCCGGGTAAGCATTCTCTTTTAACCGAAGAAGTATCCGTAAAAAGCAAAAACAAAACGAATGATTATGCTGCGAGTGGGTTACGATCCCACGATCTCCAGATGTCCCAAGGCCCTCTGGCACAGGCAGACTGTGCCGAACAAACCCTATGAGTCTGGCGCCCTAACCAGCTAGGCCACCGCAGCACGAAAGTGCATAATTACAACACCGTAAAAACTCTTAAAGGTTCTGATACAGAAGGATTGTGGTTTTTTCCATTTTCAGCCTTTTTTCTGCTGGAGATAGACATTGACTGCTGCCGTGATCGCTGCGACCTTGTTCCCTTCGCGGGAGAACGAACCGGCGAGCGTCTGCATCCGCGCTTCTTCGTCGAGTTTGTACTGTTCGAGTGTTTTTACGATATGCTCCTCCTGAAGGAAGTGCGTATGGGTATTGCCCTCGATAAACTGCGGGTTGTTCATGATCGCATAATGGAGCGGGAGCGTTGTCTTGATTCCAAGGATAATGTATTCAGAGATCGCGCGGCGCATCCTCATGATCGCTTCGCGCCGGGTACTGTCCCATGCGCAGAGCTTTGCAATCATTGAATCGTAGTTGGGCGGAATGGTGTAACCCATGTGGATCCCGCTGTCGACCCGGATACCGGGGCCGCCCGGGGAGCGGTACCGGGTAATCCTGCCGGGATCCGCGGCAAAGTTGTTCAGGGGGTCTTCCGCGTTGATCCGGCATTCGATCGCATGGCCGCGGATCGAGACATCCTCCTGGTCAAAGGGCAGCGATTCCCCGGCAGCGATTGCGATCTGCTGTTTGACGAGGTCGATACCGGTGATGAACTCCGTGATGGTGTGCTCGACCTGAAGCCGGGTGTTCATTTCCATGAAATAGAAGTTCCCGTGGCTGTACAGGAACTCGACCGACCCGGCGTTTGTGTAATCGGAGACCTCTGCCACCCTGAGCGCCGCAGCGGACATACGCGCCCGAAGCTCGTCGGTCATGATTGCCGAGGGGGCTTCCTCGACCAGTTTCTGGTGCCGTCTCTGGATGGAACACTCGCGGTCGAAGAGGTGGACCGCATGTCCGTGTTCATCGGCAAGGACCTGGAATTCGATATGCCGGGGCTTGACGAGATACTTCTCGATAAAAACCGTGGGGTCGCCGAATGCGGACTTGGCGATCCGCATACTGCCCGTGATGGCCTCTTCAAGGGCAGTCTCATCATTGACGATCTGCATCCCGATACCCCCGCCACCGGCACTTGCCTTGACGATCACCGGGTAGCCGATCTCTGCTGCCACTTTCTTTGCCGTATCGATATCGCGGATGCCGTCGTCGGTCCCGGGAAGCACCGGCACGCCGGCTTTTTTCATCATCTGTTTGCTGCCGATCTTGGAGCCCATTGCCTGGATGGTCTTTGATTTTGGACCGATGAACGTCACACCTTCATCGGCGCAGAGCTTTGCAAACCGGTAGTTCTCGGCTAAAAACCCGTACCCCGGGTGGATTGCCTCGGCTCCGCTCTTTTTTGCGATATCGACAATCCGCTCCATGTTGAGGTAGCTCTTCGATGGGTGCGCTTCGCCGACAGCAAATGCCTCGTCGGCATACTTGACATGGAGGGCGTTCTTGTCCACTTCAGAATAGATGGCGACCGTATCGATATCGAGTTCCCGGCACGCACGCATGACCCGGATCGCGATCTCGCCCCGGTTTGCGATCAGGATCTTTTCAAAAAATTTCATTGGACCACCAGCAGGACATCGCCGTTCTGGACGACATCGCCGGTGTCAACAAAGATCTCGGTGACCCTGCCGTCCACCGGGCTGTGGATGGGGTTTTCCATCTTCATAGCTTCAAGGACGAGAAGCGTGTCGCCTTTTTTCACGGTCGCACCGCGGCTTACCATAACCTGGAGCACCATACCCTGCATATTGCTCCGGATCCCTCCCGCAACATCGCCGCGCGGCGCTTTCTGGGGCGCGACATTTGCGACCTGCACCTTGTTCCCGCCGACAGAGACAATCCGGACCGAGAAGATCTCCCCGTCAACCTCGACCTCCATCTGGTCGGGGACACCACCGGCCGCTGCCGCCTGCGGGGCAGGAACCTTCTTTGCCGGGATGGGCTCAACCTGGCGCTCGCCTTTTAAAAACGAAGGGGCAATTGCCGGGTACATGATATACGTGAGGACATCTTCCTCTTTTTTGACAAGCCCCGCTTTTTCGGCTTCCGCTTTCATGCGCTCGTACGAGGGCTCGAGCAGGTCGGCCGGCCGGCACTCGATCGGTTTTTCGTCGCCGATAATCAGTTTCCGGATCTCTTCACTCACGGGGGCCGGTGATTTGCCGTACAGACCGCGAACATAATCCTTGACCTCTTTTGTAACGTTTGTGTACCGCGGCCCGTTCACGAGAACGTTTAAGACTGCCTGCGTTCCCACGATCTGACTGGTCGGGGTCACGAGCGGCGGGTACCCAAGGTCCTTTCGCACACGCGGAACCTCGGCAAACACATCGTCAAGCCGGTTGAGGGCATCCTGCTCCATGAGCTGCGAGACGAGGTTTGAGATCATCCCCCCGGGCAGCTGGTACAGGAGCACGTTGCTGTCCACGCGCTCGGAGATTGGGTTTACCAGTCCCGCATATTTTTCCCGGATCTGCACGCAGATATTTCTTACCGTCCGGAGTTTCAGGAGATCGATCCCGGTATCGCGGGGTGTCCCGACAAGGGAGGCAACTACGCTTTCGGTCGGCGGCTGGGAGGTGCCCATCGAGAACGGCGACATCGCGGTATCGAGGATATCGACACCGGCCTCGATTGCCGCCTGGTAGCTCATGGGTGCAATCCCGCTTGTCGAGTGGCTGTGGAGACAGACCGGGATATCGACCGCTTTTTTGATCCCGCTAATGAGATCGCGGGCCGCTTCCGGCATAATGAGGCCGGCCATGTCCTTGATGCAGAGGGAATCGCAGTCAAGGGCGGCAAGCTCCTCTGCCATCCCGATAAACATAGCGGTGCTGTGGACCGGGCTCGTGGTATAGGAAATCGTGCCCTGAAGGTGAGCGCCGGCCTTCTTGACCCGGTCCATCGAGCGCTTCATGTTCCTGATATCGTTGAGCGCATCGAAGATCCGGAAGATATCCACCCCGTTTTTATAGGACGCGTCAACGAACCGGTCGACAACATCGTCAGAATAGTGGCGGTATCCCACGAGGTTCTGGCCACGGAGGAGCATCTGGATCGGAGTGTGTTTCAGCTCTGCTTTTAAGGCACGGAGCCGGTCCCACGGGTCATCGTTTAAGAACCGGATGCAGGAATCGAACGTTGCTCCGCCCCATGCCTCGGCAGAAAAAAATCCACAGGTATCTATCTCGCGTGCGAGCGGGATCATATCCTCGGTGCGGAGGCGCGTTGCAATAAGAGACTGGTGAGCATCACGAAGGGTTGTATCGGTGATAAGCACTTTTCCGGTTACGGCTGCACACATGTAATTCCTCGAAAGGGCCTCCGGTATGATAATTAGCCTCTCAAAACTTCACCGGTAAAGTATAAAAAATGCACTTACGGGGATCCATGCGACGAGAAATGCTGCCCCTGCGCAGGTTCCGGCAAGGATATCGAAAAACGGTGTACAGAACCGGGGGCAGCAGGTACCACCATCGCGGTAACCCCGCACTGCAAGAAGTTCGGCCATTTCCTCTGCACGAACGAGTGCATCGTGGACCAGGACCCGGCCCGCAGAAATGACGGATCTAATCCCCCACGGCAACTGTTTTTGCGCGGACGCGATCCGGATCCGGGTAAAATCGTCCCCGAGCCCGTCAGCGGCCTGCATGGCCATTCCTGCGATCATTCCCAGTTCAAAGCCTCTTTTTGGACCAAGGAGCCAGGTTCCAAGAGCGGGGAAATCCCCGGGCGAAGAATCCGCATACAGCCATGTCCCGACGAGCAGGATCGCCGTCATCCGGACCAGGTACGAAAAACCGTCACCTCCCGAAAGTACGATGACAAGGGAGACAAGGCAGAATAAAACAAACGCAGCAAGGACTGCCATACGGTGCCGGATGCAGCCCAGCCGCGGAGTAAAAACAAGCCACCAGACAAAGGCCGCCACTGCACCGCTGATGCTGATAAAAGCAGCGGCCGAGAGGAGACACGCAGCAAACAGCCTTATTCGTGCGTCCTGCATGCTGCCTCCACAAGGGATTCCTGCGTCAGGTCAGTCGGGATTTTGCCTTCCGCAACAAGACGCCGGAGTAATGCCGGTGCATGCTCCCAGGAACGGAGCGCCCCGGGCAGCTCCCCGCAGTCAGCAAGGACACCGGTTCGGATCTCCCAGATATGATCGGTGTGCGGGAAGATGCACTGCTCGTGCGTAAAGACGACCGTGATCCCCCGCCGCCTCCGGCTTATCTCTCCCGCTGCCCACACCTTTCCCGGGCAGTCGAGCGATGAGAAGGGCTCATCGAGCAGCAGGAGATCGTATTCCCGGGAGAGAAGGCAGGCAAGGTGGAGGCGCTTGAGCTCCCCCCTGCTTAAGGAGAGAACGGGGCGTTCTGCCGGTACCGCGATACCGGCCGAGGCGAGCACGGTTTCCGGTTCTAGGTTCCACGAGCGGCATTCATCTGCCACGGTGAGACCGGTGACATGGAACTCGGGGAACTGGAACGAGATCATCGCCTGCCCGATCCCTTCCCGGGTCACGGTGCCGCGGTCCGGAGCGAGCAGGCCGGCCATCAGGAGTGCGAGCGTTGACTTCCCGCTGCCCACGTCCCCGCTCACAAGGTGAATGCCCGGGTCGAACGTACCGTCTGCGGCAAGAGACCAGTGCGGACGCGCGAGTACAACGGAGTCCAG
>JAQWDG010000089.1:0-4555 GCA_028705545.1 Methanoregula sp.
GTTCCGTCGAGGTTGTAACCGGGATGGTTTGTCTTCTGGCGGCCGAGGCTCATGAAAACGAGCGTTGCGACTTCGAGGCCGCCGATCATGACCTCCACACTCGGGCCGGCGTTCCCGCCGCCGATCCACGGGTGCTCCTTGTAGGTGACCTTGTTTAAGTCACCGCCGATGGAGGCAAGGAACTGGTCGCAGAGTTCTACGGTGTGGTCTTTCCAGTAGATCTCCTCGCCCGGGCTGTTGAAGGCATGGTGGGCGAGCATCTCGAACGTGGTCAGGTGCCGGCCAGATCTCCCGACCGAGTCGAGGTCGTTTAACCGGATGCAGGGCTGGGAGATGGTGAGCGGGTTTGCCGGCGGGGGGACGATCCCTGCGGTGACAAACGGCTGGAAATCGGCAATCGAAGCAATGGTGAGATAGATATCGTCCCGCCAGCGTGCGGCTACCGGGTAGCGTTCGATGCGGGTATGCCCGTTCTTTTCAAAAAAGGAGAGATAGGCCTCACGCATCTCATCGATCGAATGCCCCCTGAACACCGGGTTGCCGATAAACGTATAGGGTTCGCAGGCCGCGTCCCCGCAGCTCTCGCGGGAAGGGTCGCGTGTCCAGAACGGAGAACCACAGGATTTGCAGATCTTCCGGGTAAATCCCTGGTCCTTGAAATATTCGAGCTGGTATTCTTCTTCGAACATGTGAAAACCACGTAAACTTGCCTGTTAGTATTCTAAGGTACCGGGATAGTTATTGTCTTTGTTCGCACTTATCCTTTCCAGTTTTCCTGGTACCATTCCCCGACCGGAACAAAACTTTTGGTGGCTTTGGCTATCCGGACGGCAATGATATGCCAGCAGGGCTTCTGCCGGAAGGCAAAGTCCCGGCAGGTGCAGACCTCCTCGTCAATCACATGGTCGCCGGTCGAGCCGGTGACAACAAAAAAGTCGAGATATTTCCTGACCAGCCCGCGGTCGACTGCATCGAGAGCCTTTTTTCCCCGCGTGCCGTACTCGGCTATCAGGGTGGCACGGATCTCCGCATCAAGCGCTTTTCTTTCGGAAAGCATCTGCCAGGGATCGCTCATGGGACTATGCGGAGCTTTGGCGTATCGTCGATATACTGCCAGCCTCTCTGCACCGCAAGGCGTTTCATGGCCGGGGCTTCGAGGGCATAGTGGGTCGATTCGAGACAGGGAAGCGGTGCGGCCCGGGCAACCGAGTGCTTGAGTTCTGCCGAGAGGAATGCATCCGCCCCGAGATCCCGTGCTTCTGCCATGATCGCAGGATCAAACCCGCTCCCGGCAACAACAGCAAGCTGTTTTACGGCACCGCACTCCCCCCAGACCCTGAGAGGGGCCCCAAGCCGTGCAGCAATCTCGTCAAGGGTGAGCGTACAGGTCCCGACAAGACCAAGGGACAGGGGACTGCAACCGGAGAGACCGAGCAGTTCTGCAAGCGCATCGTTGACGCCGCCCGGTGCATGGTCGAAGTTCGTGTGCATCGCGTACACGTTGAGGTGCCCGGCAAGGATATCGCGCATGAGCGATGCCGTGGGGCCGACAAGTGCAGTGAGCGGCGTCCAGATGGGGGTATGGTGGACTACGAGCATGTCTGCCTTTGCATCGAGTGCTGCCCGGACAACCCCGGGCGTTGCATCGAGCGCACAGCATACGGTATGGATCTCCGGCGCTCCCTCGACAATAAGGCCGATCCTTCCTGCATCGAACTCCTCGGCAAGGGACGAGGGGGCAATCAGCTCCATCTCTGCGGTAAAGTCACGGACGTGCATATAATAAGGGAATGTGCCGGACAGGGATATATACCGTTTATTACTTCAGGTAATAACAATTAATATAAATATTCATAAAACGATATTTTGCCTCATGCACAAGTCCATCGAAACGATCAACGAACGCATCCGTGACGGCAGTGCCCGCGTCGTCACCGCAGAAGAGATGCCCGCGATCGTGAGCGAACTGGGTGAAGAGGGGGCGTTAAAAGAAGTCGATGTCGTTACTACCGGGACCTTCGGCGCGATGTGTTCCTCGGGTGCTTTTCTGAATTTCGGACACTCCGAACCGCCGATCCGGATGGAGCGGATCTGGCTCAACGATGTCGAGGCCTACGGTGGACTTGCCGCGGTCGACACGTACATCGGGGCCACGCAGCAGTCCGACACCCTTGAAGACCAGTACGGCGGGGCACACGTTCTCGAAGACCTTGTCTCGGGAAAATCGGTGGAGCTCCGGGCAACCTCGCGCGGCACGGACTGTTACCCGCGGCGGACGATCACGACCGAACTCCTGCTCGAAGACTTAAACCAGGCGATCATGTGCAACCCGCGGAACGCCTACCAGCGCTACAATGCGGCGATCAATACCACGGACCGGCTCCTGCACACCTACATGGGCACGCTCCTTCCCGATTCCGGGAACGTGACCTACTCGGGCGCAGGGCTCTTAAACCCAATCACCAACGATCCGCATCTCCGGTTCATCGGGAGCGGCGTCCCGATATTCCTGTGCGGAGCCGAAGGCATGGTGGTCGGCGAAGGTACCCAGCACTCACCGGGCGGAGGATTTGCGACGCTGATGGTCAAAGGCAACCTAAAAGAGATGACACCCGATTACCTCCGGGCGGCGACCATGACCGGCTACGGTGTCACGATGTACGTGGGCCTTGGCGTGCCCCTGCCGGTGGTGGACCTCGACGTGGTGCGGGCAACGGCAGTCCGTGACGAGGATATCTCGGTAGACCTTGTCGATTACGGTGTCCCGAGCCGCAGCAGGCCGGTGATCCGGAGCGTGAATTATGCAGAGCTGCGCTCGGGAGCAGTCGAGATAAATGGGGAGCAGGTCAGGACTTCGTCCCTGTCGAGCTTCCGGAAAGCGCGGCAGGTGGCAGCCGAGCTCAAGGGCTGGATCGAGAAGGGCACGCTCCAGCTCGCCCTGCCCACCCGTCCCATCGACACCACGAAAACAGTACACCCGATGCACGAGAAAAAGAAGGGGCCGCGGGTTCTCGACATCATGGACCGGCAGTTTGTTTCCATCGGTGAGTCCGAGGAGATCCGGGCAGCGGCCCAGAAGCTCCTCAAAGGGGAGACCAACCACCTGCCGGTGATCGCGGACAACGGAAAACTCGCGGGGATCGTGACAACGTTCGATATCTCGAAAGCCGTGGCAAACCCCGGTAAGGCCTGCACGGTAAAGGACATCATGAAAAAGAAGGTGGTGACGACCACGACCGAAGAAGCAGTAGATATCGCGGTCCGCAAACTAGAACAGAACAACATCAGCGCGCTGCCGGTGGTCGATAAGGACCGCCACGTGATCGGGATGCTCACCGCGATAAATCTCGGGAAACTCTTTGGCGGGAGGTGGCTGAAATGAGGCTGCTTGTGAACTTCTCGAAGAAGAAAGGTACCGCGCCCATCATCGCACAGGCGGTCAAAGACACCGGCGTGCTGATCAATGTCGAGCGTGCCGTGATCGATTCCTCTGAAGGCGAGGCACTCATCGAGGTGCCTGACGACCAGTGCAAGCTGATCCGGAGCACGATGACCCGGCTCGGGGCAACGGTCCGGCAGCTCGAACACGGGATTGGTGTCGACATGAGCGAGTGCGTAGACTGCGGAGCCTGCATCTCCGTCTGCCCCCGAGAAGTCTTCTCGTTTGATGCCGACTATAAACTCGTGGTTGCCGAGGACAAGTGCGTGCTCTGCGGCAAGTGTATTCCCGCCTGCCCGCACAAAGCACTCTCGCTCCCCGTATGATCCGCGAGCTGTTCCGGTTCCGCGAGACCTTTGCCGCGATCCTCGCGGACGAACCTGCCCACATTGAAGCGGCAAAAGCCGGCATGATCGCGGCCCGTCAGGTACTCGAGGGCTATATCGCCCGCGACCCTTTTTTTGTGAGCACGTTCTTTCCCTATGAACCGGATACGGACGAGCCACTGATCCTGCACATGGCACAGGTCTCGGCAGAGGCCGGGGTCGGCCCCATGGCATCGGTTGCCGGGGCGGTTGCGGCGGCCGGGATCGAGGCGATGATAAAAGCCGGTGCATCGTTCGGGGTGATCGACAACGGTGGGGATATCGCGCTCGTGAGCAACCGGCCCGTGCGGGTGGGCGTACACGCGGGAACCTCGCCTGTCTCGGACAAAATTGCCTTTGTCGTCCCGGAAAAAGATCGCATCTTCGGGGTCTGCACCTCGTCTGCCACGGTCGGCCCCTCGGTTTCGTTCGGGGTCGCCGATGCAGTCACGATCTTTGCCGACGACCCGGTCCGGGCAGATGCATGGGCAACAAGAGTCTGCAACGATCTGCGGACCGATGACCGGGAAGTACTGTCCTCCCTTGACCCGGCAACGGTACTGGGGGTGTATGCAATCTTCGGCCCCGATATCATTACGTGGGGAGACGTCCCCCCGGTTGTTTCGGCCCGGGTGGACGAGCAGAAGATTACCGCCGGCGACCGGTTATAGGGTAGACTCGATATAGGTCTGGCTGTCGGCGACCGCGCTTGTCCCGGAAAAGGTTTTGAGCGTCTCTTTCCCATCGGTCA
>JAQWDG010000089.1:4655-7246 GCA_028705545.1 Methanoregula sp.
CGGCCCGGGTGGACGAGCAGAAGATTACCGCCGGCGACCGGTTATAGGGTAGACTCGATATAGGTCTGGCTGTCGGCGACCGCGCTTGTCCCGGAAAAGGTTTTGAGCGTCTCTTTCCCATCGGTCACAAGGATCTCGGGGCGGTTCTTTTTGACCCGGAACACACGTTCCAGAAGGTCGATCTCGTCGATAGTAACTCCTGCCGGCAGCGATGATGCGGGTTCGAGTTCGAGGCGTTCCCGGATGAGCTCGTCCGGCTCAATACGGTAAAAGTAGTAAAAGACCTGCCAGGCATTCAGGAGATCGGAGACAAAGAGTTCGTCCCGCACCGGGGCGGGAAGTTCTTCAAGCCGGCGCATGAGCGCGTCGTCATCCTCCCCACTTTCTTCAAGAAGGCAGTCAGCGACCCGGACCAGTTCGGAAAAAGACGGTCGGGAGGGTTCCGTATCCATGGGAAGTATTTGGCGGGCAACTACAAAAACCGCGTGGAGGACCGGGCGGTTTTTATCACCGGCAATAAAGTATAATCGGGACGAACGGGAATGAGTACAGGTGAAAGATGAGGATGCCGACTGGCTGATTTACCATCTCATCCCGCAGGATAAAACGATCACCCCTGATGAGATCCAAAAAAAGTGCGGGCTTGACGCAGCAGTTGTCGATGCCTCGCTTGCCCGGCTCGAACGCTACCTCCTCATTGTGCGTAAAGACGGGCAGGTCCGGGTCCTCTCAGTAGGGGAATCGCTTATCGCCTGCCAGGTAAAATACGACCAGTCCCTTCCCTATACCATAGAAAACGGCGTTATTAAAGCACGGAAAGAACAGCCATGACAGAACGGGAAATTGCAATACTTCGGATCGGCCACCGGCCCGAGCGCGACCAGCGGGTAACTACGCACGTAGCGCTCACCGGGCGGGCGCTCGGCGCCTCGGGAATGTACCTTGCAGCAAGCGACAAAGGCGTCGTGGAGAGCGTGCAGGACGTTGCCGACCGCTGGGGCGGGAAGTTTTTCTGCGAGGACAACGTCAAGTGGCGCTCCTGTATCAAGGACTGGAAGGCCGCCGGGGGAAAGGTCGTCCACCTCACGATGTACGGCATCAACCTGCCCGATGCCATCGGTGAGATACGACCGTGCGAAAAACTCCTTGTCGTAGTCGGTGCCGAGAAGGTGCCGGGCGAGATGTACGGCCTTGCGGACTTTAACGTAGCCGTCACCGGCCAGCCCCACTCGGAGATCTCAAGCCTTGCACTCTTTTTGGACCACCTTGCGGAAGGAACGGAGTTCTCCCGCGAATTCCCCGACGCAAAGATCCGGATCATCCCCTCGCGGGCAGGAAAGAGGACCGAAGAGTTATGAAAGGGCACGTCCTCGTTGCCGGCTTTGCTACGAGGCATGTTGCCCAGTCAGCGGCACGGGCCGGTTACGAGGTCTGCGCCGTAGACCATTTCTGCGACCAGGACCTGTTCTGGTGCACAGAAGACCGGTTGAAATTCGAGGAACTTGACGAACTCCCCGAGGCCATCGACCGGATGTGCCGCCTGCACAGGTTCGATTTCGCGGTCGCAACATCGGGAGCCGAAGAGATTGCATTCCCGGTCCGGCTCTGCGGCACGCCGCGGGAGACTGCCGCCCGGTTCCTCGACAAGCTCGAAACGGAACGCTTCTTTGAGGAGATCAGCGTTCCCGTCCCCCGCATTGCAGCGGAGGGTGTCTATCCTGTGATGGGAAAGCCGCGCAAGGGCGCCGGGGGCTGGAGGAACGCCATACTCCATTCCGCAGACGAGGAGCGGGAATGGGCTTCCCGGTATCCCGAGATCCCCTACATCCGGCAGGAGATTGCAAAAGGCATCCCGGCAAGCGTCTGCTGTATTGCCGACGGCCATGCAGCGCGGGCCATCGCAGTAAACGAACAGATCCTCAGAGGGGACGGGGAATCTGCGTTCGGGTTCTCGGGCTCGGTCACCCCCTTCGACCACCCGCTTGCAGGGCAGATGCGGGCGATCGCAGAGAAGATCGCGGCAGCAAGCGGGTGTGTGGGAACGCTCGGCATCGATTTCGTTGCCGGGTCCGGCACGCCGTCTGTCATCGAGGTCAACCCCCGGTTCCAGGGAACGGTCGATACCGTGGAGATGGCATGCGGGTGCAGCCTCTTCCAGTACCATGTCGATGCCTGTGCGGGCAGGCTTCCCGAGGTCCCGGGGGCCGGGGAATACGCAGCCCGGAGGATCCTCTTTGCCGACCGGGACACAACGATCGGTGCCGATCTCAAAAAACTCGCACCAGTTGTCTCCGATATCCCCTGGCCGGGTGCGTTCTTTGAAGAAGGACAGGCACTGGTAAGTGTTGCCGGCACCGGGCCGACCCGTAAAGAAGCACTCTGCGCGCTGGATAAAAATATTAGCACTGTCCGACAATATCTGGGGTGATGGATCCAGTGGAAGACGTGCTTAACGATCCGGCGATGCGTGCTTATATCCACCGCCTGATCGGCGACGAAGGTCTCAACCTTTTGGAAAAGTTCCCGAAAGATGGCGAGCACAGTGACGAGGACCTGGCGGCAAGCACGGGGATCAACCTCAACTCTGTGCG
>JAQWDG010000090.1 GCA_028705545.1 Methanoregula sp.
ACACGCTCGGACCGGATCTTGTCGTGAACGCAACACCCCTCGGGATGCAGCCGGATCTGTCCAGTCCCCTCCGGGCCGATCAGCTCAAGAAGGAGATGACCGTATTTGATCTTGTGTACACCCCGCCACTTACCCCACTCCTCCGCACAGCACAACAGGCCGGCTGCACCACGATCCCCGGGACCGAGGTCTTTATGTACCAGGCAAAGGACCAGTTCCGGCTCTTCTTCGGGATCGATGTGCCCGATGCAGCCATCAGGGAGGTCCTTGCATGAACACCTTCGGTTACAATTTCAGGGTAACGACCTTTGGCGAGAGCCATGGGCCCGCGGTAGGCTGCGTCATCGACGGCTGCCCGGCCCGGCTCGCGCTTTGTGCCGCCGACATCCAGCCGCTCCTTGACCGGCGCAGGCCCGGGGCTTCCCCCTTAACCTCGGCACGGGACGAGGCCGACACCGTCGAGATCCTCTCGGGGGTCTTTCGCGGCCAGACTACCGGGACGCCGATTGCCCTCCTTGTCCGGAACCGGGACGTACATTCCGCGGATTACGAGGCGATAAAAGAGAAGTTCCGGCCCGGCCATGCCGATTTCACGTACCAGGCCAAGTACGGGATCCGGGATTACCGCGGAGGCGGCAGGAGCTCGGGGAGGGAGACCGTGGGCCGGGTCGCGGCCGGCGCGGTTGCGATGAAATACCTTGCTGAAAAAGGGATCGCGGTCTCGGGCCGGATCGTTGCAGTCCACGGGAAGACAACACCGGAAGAGATCGAAAACGAGATCCTCGCGGCAAAAGCGGCCGGGGACTCGGTCGGCGGGATCGCGGAGATCACGGCAACCGGCTGCCCGGCGGGACTGGGCGACCCGGTATTCGGGAAGCTCGACTCATGCCTTGCCGGCGCGATGATGGGGATCGGCGCGGTCAAAGGGGTCGAGATCGGCGACGGCTTTGCGGTTGTCGGCCGGTTCGGGAGCGAGAACAACGATGGCATGACCGCAACAGGATTTGCGAGCAACCATGCCGGAGGAATCCTTGGCGGGATCTCGTCCGGACAGGACATTGTTGTGCGCATCGCGGTAAAACCCACCCCGTCGATTGCACAACCCCAGCAGACCCGGGATATCCACGGGAATGCAACGGAGATTTCGGTCGGCGGCAGGCACGACCCCTGCATCGTCTCCCGGATCCTCCCGGTGGCGGAGGCTATGCTCGCGCTCGTGCTCGTCGATGCAATGCTGGGACAGGAAAAATACTAGAAATTTTTTTTATCCCGTGCGCAGCGATTATTCTTTACGTGAACTTTTGGGAGATCCAAAAAGATCCTTTAACGTGAGACTATCCGGGAAGATTTCATGCGACCTTCCAACATCTTCGTTCCTGATAACTGACTGGTAATTCTCCCGGGTCAGGGCAACTCTCTTCTGGAACTCCTCAAGGATACGGGTCTGCTGGTCGTACGCCTTTTTCAGTTTCGCCTCGGTCTCCTTGAGCCGGGTAATATCCGTGAGGGTTTCGATGGCACCGGCAAGGCTGCCGGACGGATCGTAGAGCCGGCTGGCTTTCCCCCAGAGGTGAACCTCGGTCCCGTCGGTTTTCTTAAAGATCGCCTCTGCGGTGAGCGTCCGGTTTTCGCGGGAGGTATACAGGTACCGCGCCTTCTCGAACGCCTCGTCTCCTGAAAGGATCAAATCGGCAAGCATCGGCCGGCGCTCGTGGTACAGGGCATCCGCGTACTCGTAATTCCCTTTTCCGAGGATTTTATCGGAGGACATACCGGTAAGCTCGGCAATCGCTTTGTTCCAGAGGATCACGTTTCCCCGTGTGTCGATGGCAAACATCGGACTGGGGGAAAAATCAATGATATCGGCAAGCCTTTGCTCGGAATGACAGAGCTGGTCGATCGCGGTCCGGCGCTCTATCGCGGCCTGGATATGGTGCGCAAGTTCGACGAACTGGGATCGTGGCTCCCCGCCCTTCTGGACATAGAAATCCACGCCATTGTTGATGGCCTGTATCACGATCTCCTCCCGGCCTTTCCCGGTAAAAAGGATAAAGGGGATCTCCCCGTACTGCCGGCGTACCTCCTTTAAGAACTCAATCCCGTCCATCTCCGGCATCTGGTAATCGGAAAGGATTGCATCGTACCGCTGTGTACGCCCAAGTCTTTCGAGCGCCAGTTTTGCGGAAGGGAGGGTCTCGACATGGAAATCCTCCTGCAATTCAAGGAACAGTTTCCCGATTTCAAGGAGGGCAGGCTCGTCGTCGACATAGAGGATAGTAACCATTGCGCCCTCCCTTACGGGGAACAGATTTCCTGCCGGATTATCCGGTCAAGTTCCCCGACCCCGGAAACCGTCCCGGAGCATTTCCTCACAAACCAGACCCGGCCGGGCTCCAAAAGCCCGTCCTCGATCTCCCGACAGGCATCGAGCGTAAAGATGATTACGGGGATAGTGATCCCCTCGCCCCGAAGCTGCCGGAAGAATTCCAGTCCCTTGCTGTCTTTGAGGTTATAGTCCATGATCACAACTCCATACCGATGGTTCCTGACCATTTCTCCGCCATCCTGTAGCGACATAGCCGTCTCTACCGTCATATCGCCATTGCGCGTGAGAAACCGGCTGACTATCCCGAGGAGGGGATTACAATCATCGATATACAGTGCGGAGATCAAAACGCTCCTCACAGTCCCCCGCAGATATCAGGACGTTGTTTCAATACCGGCGAGCAATCGCCGTATATCGATCCAGATGATCAGCTCGTTTTTCTCCTTGTCTTTTACCTTGATCTTCCGTTTGATGATGCCGATGATCGCGGTATCCTCGTTGCTCACCGAGACCGAGGTATAATCCACCTGGTCTCCTTCAAAGGTCGAGACCGATGTAACATCGTCGACAAGTATCCCGATCTTTGTATTGGTTACCGTTTCATCGAGAACGATAATCCGGGAAGATTCCGCGGTTACCGTGCTGGCATCGGTGATGTGGAGCCGGTGCTTGAGATCGATAATGGTGGTGATCTCTCCCCGGAGATCGATAATCCCCCGCACATAACCGGGGACATTGGGGAGTCGGGTGATCGTGGTGTACTCGACAACCTCCTTGACATCGAAAAGATCGATGGCAAAGAACTCTTTGCCCAGGGCGAACTCGACTACCTGGATACTCCCTTTCCTTGCTCCCTGTGCCCGGTCTTTTGTTTCCGGGGAGGGGGACATGCTTCCTGCTGCCATGATCTTTTACTCCTTTTTCCGGCAGGTTTTAGTCAACCTTGAATTTGCGGTTGGCTTCCATGGCTTCCTTTGCGATCGTGTCCACGTTCTCGATCATGCGCGTGATCTCATCGAGAGCAGCCGAAGATTCCTCAGTTGCCGCGGCAGCGTCCCCGGCCTCCTTTGCCGTCTGCTCGATAAGCGATGAAACCTCGCTTACGCTTGCGGTTACTTCTTCGGTTGTTGCTGCCTGTTCCTGGGTGGCTGCTGCAACTTCGCTCGTGCTCGCCGTCACCTTTTCGACAGCATCGGCGATCTTGTTGAACGAATGCAGGGTTTCCGTGACCATACCTGAACCTTCTTCGACGGTGCTCCGGGCCTCGTCCATTGCCTGTGAGGCCTGCTGGGTGCTCTTCGTGAGAACCGAGATCATCTCCTCGATGCGTTCTGCAGAGTTGCGGGATTCCTGGGCAAGGGACTTGACCTCGGTCGCGACAACGGCAAAACCGCGGCCTGCATCGCCGGCGCGCGCGGCCTCGATTGCTGCATTGAGGGCAAGGAGGTTTGTCTGGTTTGCAAGTTCCCGGATGATCACGACAATCTTTGTGATCTCGCTCATCTGTTTCTCGACATCGGAGACGATCTCGTAGACCTTACTCGTCGAAGTTGAGATCCCCTGCATGCTCTTTTCGGCATTTCCTGCCAGTGCAGCACCGGAATGGGAGAGATCGTTTGCCTGCTTGGCGAGGTTCGAGACCGACTCCATGTTCGAGGTGATTTCTTCAACCGCTGCACTCATGTCCTGCATGGCCTTTGCAATCTGGTCGACACCCTGGGCAACCTTTTCCGCATTGGCGCTGACCTTTGTGGTGCTCTGGGCGATCTGCTGGACTCCTTTTGCACCGTCATGGATACTGCTCGTCGCCGTATCTGCGGTCGCAGTCAGGGTCGTCATTTTCTTGTTAACATCTCCGAGATTGTCCTTCAGGGACGCGATAATTCCCCGGACCCCTGCCTGTAATCTCTTGACCAGCTCAAAGACCGCCTGGGTATCCTCATCCGGTTGTTTCAGATCGTAATGAGCGGTAAGATCGCCTTCTGCAGCCTTGGAATATATACCAGCAAGACTGTTGATTTCCTGCTCCATGTATGAGTAGACTTTTGCGGTCACGGCCTGACGCGCTTCGATCTCTTTTTCTGTGGCCCGCTCCTGGGTCACATCCCGGTAGATGGTGAGGATATTCTCGATATTTCCCGTCTCATCAAAGATAGGGATCGTGTTGCGGACAACGCTCTTCTGGCCGCTCGGGAATTCAAAGACACATTCACCTTTTACCGGACGTTTGAACCGTTCGGCTTCCTCGAACCCTTCACCGGATGCGGAAATAACCCTGATATCCTTAATGGTCATTGCCAGTAACCGATCCCGGGGATAGCCGGTTAGTTCGAGAATTGCACCGTTACAATCGACAATTTTCAGATTTTTGTTCCATAATATTGACGGGTAAGGGCTCTGCTCAAAGAGCGCAGTTATCCGTCGTTTCATCTCAGCATTATCTTCACTCATGAAAAAACCTCACTGATGTACTTGCATTACTCTTTTTTCGATGCCTCATCTCTGCGATAAACAATCCAGTCATCAATGATGCCGGTCTCTACAAGGATTTCGGCATATCTCAGCCAAGATCTGTCCTCCCTGTCACAGGAGATTTGCCCGTCCATCAGGAATGCTCCTGCAAAGGATTATCCCATAATGCGGATCGGAAAATCCCTGTTTTTATGGGAAAATGGAACTGATCAGCAGAATGATTGCCCATGCTCATCTGTTCGTAACGATTTCTCGTTATTCTCATCACCTGCTCCAAGCAAAGTTTTAAGTTAAGGTATATGGACAATATCCCCATTCTATTAAACTAGTATATATGCATTTTGATTTATGCTGATTATTAATAATCATCATTTTTGTTCAGCATTACTATCCTGTTTTTATACTAGTTTCCCATAGGTTGAGACAGGTGAGACCGCCTATGGGTGTGACTCCTTCAGAACGTATCTGTTCTCTTCTGAAAGAGAATCCCAAAGGACTCTCCATTGAAGAAGTCTCCCGCCGTCTGGTCATGAACCGGACAACGGCCGCCAAGTACTTAAACTCCCTGGTTAATTCCGGCGATGCGGAACTCCGCACACTCGGGAGGGCAAAAGTATTTTCCCTGAGCCGTAGGGTTCCCCTCCCCCAGATACTCGATCTCCTTTCAGATCAGATCCTCGTTCTTGACCGGGATCTTGAGATTCTTGAGGCAAACAGGGCCCTGCAGGACGGGTTTGGGATCCCCGCCACAGATCTTCTCAGGAAACGTCTCGACCAGACACCGCTCAACAGCCTCCTGTCCAGCCGGTTTTATGAGGCAATTAACCAGGCTTTTATAGGAAAAGGCAGTATTTACGAAACCTCCATTGAACGGCAGGAAAAATTCTATTATTTCAGATCCCGGTTTATCCCACTGGTTTTTGGGGAAGGCAAACCGGGTGCCGCGATCATTCTTGAAGATATAACGGAAACAAGGCATATCCGGTTTACTTTTGAAAAAGAGGTAAAAGAGCGGACCGATGCACTTACCCGCGCAAATGAACAGCTTCTCAGGAAGATTGAAGAGCATCGCCAGACACTTTCTGCACTCAGGGAAAGCGAGGCACGCTACCGTCGTATTTTTGAGACAGCAAACGAGGGGATATGGGTAGGGGATCAATCGTTTACCATAATTGCCTGCAACCAGAAAGCAGCCGAGATGCTGGGGTATACGCATCCTGATGATCTTATCGGCAGGAACTTTAGCAGTTTCATCTTCCCGGAGGACCTCCCCGACCATCTCCAGAGAATATCCGACCGAGCTCTGGGCAGCCGTGACGCGTACGAACGCAAATTTCGCCGGAAAGATGGCAGTGCGTGCTGGGTACTGATATCCGCAAACCCGTTACTAAATTCCGGCGGATTTCTTAGTAGTTCCTTTATCATGATTACAGATATTTCCGCACAAAAGGAAATGGAACTTGAATTGCTCAAAAAGAGTCGTTACTATGAGCAGCTGCTCAAGACATCTTCGGATGCAATCCATGTGGTCGATGAAAAGGGAAACTTAAGGGAATGGAATGATGCGTTTTTGGAACATCTGGGGTATACCGCTACAGAAGCAGCAGGCCTGAACGCCAAAGACTGGGATGCGGATAATGCCATGGCTCACTTAAGCACGCTCCGAAATCATGAATTCGGCCAGAGATTCCGGTTCGAAACCCGCCACCGGACAAATGAGGGAATCATCAAAGATGTCGAGGTATGCGCCACCCGTATCACTATAGATGGGGAAGAAATGATGTATTCCTCGGCGCGTGACATTACCCGAAGAAAAAGGACGGAACGGGAATTCAGGGAACGGGCCAACTGGATCAGTAATGTTGCTGCAACCATTGGCGGTTTGCTCTGGGAAACGGATGCAAGCGGCCTGTACCTGCAGTGCAGCCCGGCAATAGAATCGATCCTTGGATATACGCTGGAAGAGGTCATCGGAAAGATGCACTACTATGATTTTTTCCCGGCAGAGGAGAGGACAGAACTCAGGACCGCAGCAGAACAGATCTTTGATTTGCGCAAACCGTTCAGGTCGTTCCAGAGCAGGGTGATAAGTAAAGACGGCCGCATTCTCTGTTTCGAGACCACCGGCATTCCTATGTTCAACCCACAGGGCTCATTTACCGGATACCGGGGTATCGGCCTGATCATACCTGAAACGGAAAATACGCGAAAAAACAAGAACTCACAGAGGAAATCCGGAACCCGGGTAAAAAAGAAGGATTCATGAAGGAATTTCCCAAAATACATTCATGCAACGGCTTTCCCGATTCCCTGTGTTTTTTGTCATAGGTCTTTTAGGCTTTCTCGCTGTAACAGGCTGTGCGGCGACAAACGGTACAATCCTTCCGACAGGATCGCCTGCCTCTCCTGCCCC